>NZ_LXHX01000114.1:0-97898 GCF_001649495.1 Emticicia sp. MM
CAAAATACTTTTCAAAAATTTTGTAAATAGTAAATTTGCCTCCATAGCTCAGCTGATAGAGCAACTGACTTGTAATCAGTAGGTCGCTGGTTTGATCCCGGCTGGGGGCTCTGGAAAAAGGATTTCAAGAAATTGAAGTCCTTTTTTGTTTTTATCATTTTACAAATGACTTGTAATCAGTAGGTCGCTGCGGGGTCGCCCGTGCGATTTGATCCCGGCTCGGGGATCTAAGGACAAGAGTTACAATTTATTTTGTAACTCTTTTTTGCGTTTATACGTTACTCATAAAAAATACCCACGTAGAATGAAGCAAATAATTTTAAAAATACTCAAATATTCTTTTTTTGGCTTATTAATGACGTTGATACTTTTTATTGCTTTCAATCTCAATTCGAGTATCTATGCTTACCGTCAAGCCAAAGGTCAATTAAAAATCATATTTAATACTCGTCCAGTTAGTGAAGTCTTGGCCGATAAGTCATTTCCTGATTCATTAAAAAATCGTATTCGCTTGATTGAAGAAATCAAACGCTTTGCTGTTGATTCGCTGGGCTTGAATCCTTCTAAAAACTATACTACTTTCTACGACCAACACCAAAAGCCAATCTTGTGGGTAATTACGGCCTGCGAGCCATTTGAATTGAAAGCCAGAAAATGGGATTTCCCGATTGTGGGAACGTTTAGCTACAAAGGTCATTTTGAAAAAGCAATTGCTGATACCGAACTCAATGAACTGAAAAAGCAAGGTTTTGATACGCAACTCAATGAAGTATCGGCTTGGAGTACGCTTGGCTACTTGAAAGACCCCATTTTAAGCTCAATGCTAGAAAAATCAGAGGGGCGTTTAGCGGCACTAATAATCCATGAGCTAACGCATGGTACACTTTTTGTAAAAAACAATTTAGAGTTTAATGAGAATCTGGCAGACTTTGTTGGGGATTACGGAGCGATACGTTTTCTGACAAGTAAATATGGCAAAAACTCCAAAGAATTGGAGCGTTATCAATTCTCGAAAAAGTACAATGATGCGTATAGTCAGCACTTATTGAGAGGAGCAAAGAAATTGGATAGCTTGTACAAAAATTTCGATAAACAAATGACGATTCAAGAAAAAAAACGTCGGAAGATAGAAATGATAAGTTCAATTATAAATAAGAGTGATACACTATTGGCAGGAGAATTTCATAAACGATTGATTAGTCGCAAGAAATGGACTTTAAACGACAATAATTTACCTAATAATGCGTATTTTATTGGGTATCTGACTTATCAGAGCAAACAGAACCAGTTTAAAGATGAATTTGTTAAAGAGTATAAAGGTAACTTTAATAATTATTTAACTTATCTAAAGAATAAATATCCAAGTAGCATTGTTTTCTAAATAACAGCCTCATTCACAATTTTAAAACAAAATGAGTTTTCTAAAAAAAATCTTATTTTTATTCATAATCGTCACTACCAGTTCATTTGTAGTGAGCGATAGCTATCGCTATTTGCCAAATCATGCGTTTAAGGCGGGTGAATATTTTGAATATAAAGTAAAATACGGTTTTTTGAACGTCGGTGAAGCAACTGTTGATGTGAGTCCACAAATTTATTCGGTCAATAATCGTCCGTGCTATCGGGTTAATATTTTTGGGCGTACCACTGGTTTTACAGACCTTTTCCGCATCCGCAATACCTATCGCTCCTACTTGGATACATCGGCTATTTTACCACAAAAATTCTTGATGGATTTACAAGAAAATAGCTATCATAAAGAACAAACGATTACTTTCGACCACACAACCAATGCAGCAGTTAGGGAACAGAATAAAGAGCGTAAAAACTTTAAGCTACCTGATAATGTACATGATGTAGTTTCGGGATATTATTTCTTGCGTACGATTGATTTCACGAAAGTTAAAATTGGTGAAACGGTTTCATCAAATATGTTTTTTGATGATGAAATCTACAATATGAAAGTAAAATACAACGGGAAAGGGGTTATTCGGACAAAATATGGCAAAATCAATGTCATGAAACTGAATCCTATTTTACCTAAAAATAAAATGTTTGATGGTGAAGATGCGATTAGGATTTGGGTTTCTGACGATAAGAATCGTGTACCGATAAAAATTGAAGTTGAGTTTACGGTTGGAAGTGCCACAATGGAATTGAAAAATTATAAAAACACTAAGTATCAGTTTGATTGGCAGTAAATGGTTACTGGTTGTCTGTTACTGGAAATTGGTTATTAGAAACAATTATTTTAAGATTTTGTAGTACCATTCATAAAAATGCCTCCTCTAAATGAGAAGGCATTTTTTGTTTTATCTACGTCCGTGACTTCTGCTACCTCTGCTATCGCCTCGATAACTCCGATTTTGATAACCATAATTTCTATGTCGATTATAAATATTCCTGTAAGAATATCTTCGTGGTGGAGCTACATAAACCCGTACCTGTGGCCTTACATAAGGTCGATATCCATAATAAGGTCTTGAATGATAACGGTCACGATGAGCGTATCCGCTATAAAAACAACTCGACAGACTAAGCGACAATAAAGCAAAAATACCAGCTAAAATCAGCAAACGAAGTTTCGATTGATTTTTCATAATTCTATTATTTTTTCATGGTAGATGCTTGAAAACGCAAAAAGGTTGCATTTCATATATACTTAGACAATTTTAATTAGACTTACCCTCATTTACGAACCCAAATTTTGATTAAATTGCATAGAATATCAACGAATCTCTAATTAATGGCTTTAACCGAATCAAATATGCTACCAATCGGGACTATCGCACCCGATTTTAGTTTGATAGATACAATATCCGATAAAATCCTGTCAGTCAGTGGGTTATTCTCCGATAAAGCAACGATTGTCATGTTTATTTGTAATCATTGTCCATACGTAATTCATGTAAAAGACGAGTTGGTTAGGCTGGCCCATGATTATCAGCCCAAAGGAGTTAAACTGGTGGCAATTAGTTCGAATGATATTGAAAAATACCCTCAAGATGGCCCTGAAGCCATGAAGGTTTTCGCAAAAGAATCAGGTTTTACGTTTCCGTATCTTTATGATGAAACCCAAGAAGTAGCAAGAGCTTACGATGCCGCTTGCACCCCTGATTTCTACATCTTTGATGGTGCAAAAAAACTGCGTTATCGAGGGCGTTTGGATGAATCACGCCCAAGAGTTGAAAACCCCAAACCAGTTACTGGAAAAGATTTGCGAGCAGCTTTAGACGCAATTCTATCCAATCAGCCTATTCCGGAAATACAGTTTCCGAGCATGGGCTGTAATATTAAATGGAAAAATTAAACACTTCATAAAATCACTATACCTAAGCCTTATAATGTCTCAATCAACCACTTCCCAAAAATACCGTTCATTTTCACTACTATTTATTTTCTTTTTTTCGGGCTTTGCTGCCCTCATTTATCAAGTAATTTGGCAACGTTGGTTGGTATTTTACACAGGAATCAGTTCGGTTAGCATCAGCTTAATAGTTTCGGCATTTATGGCTGGCTTGGGTTTGGGTTATTTAGCTGGTGGTCAAATTGCCGATAAAGTGGGTAAAAACAAGCCGATTTTGTTTTTTGTCTTAGCAGAAATCGGTATTGGAGTTTTTGCATTAGTCAGTAAATCAATCATTTACGATTGGCTATATCAATCAAATGCTCTTGCAGGCGGTTCGCCTTTTCAAACCTATCTAACCCTATTTCTGATTTTACTCTTTCCAACATTTTTGATGGGGCTTTCTCTTCCCCTACTTTCAAAGGCATTTGAGCAAAAAAATGCTGAGAATCAGGCCAGTTACATTAGTTTATTATATTTTACGAATACACTCGGAGCGGCGGCAGGCACTTTCATTACAACATTCATCCTGATTAGAGTTATGGGTTTTGAAAATGCCGTACGATTGGGAGCTTCTTTCAATTTTTTGTGTGCCATCACGGCTGGTGTGATTTATTATTTTCAAACTCAAAATTCTGCCATCGAAGATTCGCTTATCCAAGCAAAAGCTTCGGAAACATCACAAGACTCATTTTCGTGGAATAAGAATTTCATTTACTGGATTCTTCAATATACAGCATCGGGTTTTATGGCTATTTGCTTTGAAATTATTTGGTTTAGAATGATTGAAACCATGATGAAATCCATTGCCCTGACATTTTCAATCATCTTGACCATCTATTTGGCAATGATGGCAATTGGCACATATACGGGTGTAAAAATGGCAAAAAAACTCCCAAATAATCGCCTGAAACTATTTTTGAATACTCAGTATGTTTTGTATTTCTATTCAGTAGGAGCAATTTTATTGTTGCAATGGGCTGTTTCTGATGTTTCGGCACTTGCATTTTTGTTTGAATACTTCAAAAGCTACGAAACATCTTTTGCTCCAAAAATTGCCTTCTCTACTATGGTAGTAATTCCATTTTTCTTGATGGCGGTACCAACATTTATAATGGGTTTTAGTTTTACGCTTTCACAATTAATTATTCAAGATAAATTTGATGAAGTTGGTCGAAAAGTGGGTTGGTTGCAATTTGTAAATATTGTAGGTTCTACGATTGGAGCTTGGTTTGTAACACTCATTGGTTTTAATCATCTCGGTACGGCTCTGACTATCAAGCTGATAAGCCTCATTGGTTTAGTTTATGTGATAGCCTTGCACCGAAATAAATTCAATAGTTTATTGTCAAGAATTCTGATGGGCGTATCGCTGATTTTAGTCATTTCACTGCTGCCAAACAACGAAAAACTTTGGATGAAATTTAGTGGAATGGCCGATGAGAAAAGTTTTATTGTCGAAGAAGACGAAACTGCTCTATCATTTATAAAAACACTCGGCGAAGAATCTTACGTTTACGTCAACGGTTTGGGGCAGAGTATGTTTCCATTTAATCGAGATATTACTCACTTTACACTGGGGGCTGTTCCTGCATTGATTCACCCCAATCCCGAAGACATTGGTATAGTTGGCTTGGGTTCGGCCTGTACACTTTATAATGCTGGTGGACGTGCCGAAACTAAATCTTTGGATTGTTTTGAGGTAATCGTAAATCAGCCAAAAGCAGTAAATGAATATGTAAAACGCACAAAAGATAGCACTGCACTATACATTATCAATGATAAACGAGTAAATGTAATTTTGCAAGATGGGCGATACTATCTGCACCAAAACCCTAAATTATATGATATTTTGGAAGCGGATGCTTTACGTCCGAAATCTTCTTATTCGGGAAATCTGTATTCGGTTGAGTATTTTAAACTACTAAAATCAAGGCTAAAAAAAGGCGGACTGGCCATTACTTGGGGAGCGACTGGGCGTATCAGAAATGGTTTTGCTGAAGTTTTTCCGTATATCTACGAAATTGATGGTTTTATGATTATCGGTACTGACCAGCCTTTAGAATTTGACGAAAAGAAAATTTTTGAACGCTTAGAAAACTCTTTCACCAAAAATCATTACGGACGTGCAGGGATAAAAGTGCGAGAAAATTTAGAGAAAGTATTAAACAAACGAGTAATATTACAAAATGGCACTACCAAAGTTTCAAAATCTTTTAACTCAGATATGTGGCCAAAAGATGAGTTTGATTATGGTAAACTTTGGGAGAAAATTCTGGGTAAAGAAGACTGATTTTTTAATCATACCTCTATTTTTTTGAATTTTAACGTTTACTTTCAAGCAATGTTATGTATTCACGAATTCTTATCGCCATCTGTTTAGTTTTTGTTTTGGCTTGTGGCAAAACCGAAACACCAACACCTGTTGATATAACTTGGCAGCCAAGCACAATTGATGGACAGTTTGTATTTAATACTTTTAAAAGTGCGGGGCTTGGTGGAAGTAGAGGAAAAATACAAAAATGGACTCAAAGCGAAGTTTATTATTGGTTTGATACCGAAGGTTCTGGCACAAATAGCCTCGTTGCGATTTCAGACAGTGTTTTTACCCAAATTAATCAATCCAGTAAATCGGCAAAGTTTATCAAGACTACTGATGAATCAAAGGCAAATATTAAGATTTTTTCGGGGCGAGATACTGAATTTGAAGCCAAATATAAATTGAGCTTGCAAGGAGAATTACAAGTTGGAGGAACAGCTTTTATGTCGATTTCGAGCAGTAAACAAGAAATCGAGAAAGTTGTTGTGTGGGTAACGAGTGTTTTTCCGTCACTCGACCGCCGATTAATTACACGCCACGAAATTGGACACGCAATTGGTTTCTCGCACGTACCAACCAAACGCTCAATTATGTGGGATACGATTGATTTAGAATATAATCCAACGGCTTTTACCGAAGTTGATAATAACTATATCAAAATCCTTTACGATACAAGAGCAAAAGCTGGCATGACTCATGAAGAGTTATTCCCTGTTTATATGGATGTCTTGAAGTAAAAAAACTCCTGCAAGAAAATCATCTCGCAGGAGTTTCACACTACTAAACCTAATCTAATTTACCCTATACTATTACTTATAAGACTTCTTCGACCGAACCTATATTTTCAAATATAATTTCTCCTTCAGTACCCAATTCCATCATCACAACCGAATCTTTCTGCACTTTTCCAGCCAGAATTTCTTTCGATAATTCATTTAAAACTCTGCGTTGAAGCACACGTTTGAGCGGTCTTGCTCCGAACGTAATATCGTAACCTTCTTCGCCCAGTTTATCTAAAACTGCGTCAGACGCTTCAAGTGTAATCCCTTGCTCGGCCAAACGAGCTTGAATTTGCTTGAACTGAATCTGCACAATTCGACGGATATTGATTTTAGTCAATGGGTCGAACAATACAATTTCGTCGATGCGGTTCAAAAATTCTGGACGAACCGATGCTTTTAGCAAATTCATAACATCGTTTTTGGCTTCTTCTTTGTAGAACAACTGCCAAGCTCTATCATCACCTTTCGACTCAAGGTATTTATCTTGAATAAAGTGACTACCGATATTCGAGGTCATTATCACAATTGTATTCTTGAAATTAGCAGTTCGACCTTTATTATCAGTCAAACGGCCTTCGTCAAGCACTTGCAATAAAATATTCCAAACATCAGGATGAGCTTTTTCGATTTCATCCAATAGAATCACGCTGTATGGTTTGCGTCTTACGGCCTCGGTTAACTGTCCGCCTTCTTCATAACCTACATATCCTGGAGGCGAACCTACCAAACGGCTCACAGCGTGGCGTTCTTGGTATTCGCTCATATCAATACGCACCATTGCCGAATCATCATTGAATAAATATTCGGCCAAAGCCTTTGCCAATTCGGTTTTACCAACACCCGTACTTCCCAAAAATAAGAAACTACCAATCGGCTTTTTCGGGTCTTGCATACCCGCACGAGAACGACGTACAGCATCGGCTACCACTTCAATGGCTTCCTCCTGACCTGCAACCCTACGGCGAAGTTCATCTTCCAAATGCAATAATTTCTCACGTTCACTTTGCAACATTTTTGTTACAGGAACGCCAGTCCAACGAGCTACGATTTCAGCAATATTTTCAGCCGTAACTTCCTCATTCAACAAATTATTGGCTGGTTGTTGCTCATTTTTTGTTTGAATTTCATTCAAACGATTATTGGTTTCAATCAATTTACCGTAGCGAATCTCAGCCACTTTTCCATAATCACCCGCACGTTCGGCTTGGTCTGCTTCGAGTTTTAGTTGCTCAACTTGCTCTTTCAATGAACGAAGTTCATTCAACGAACCTTTTTCATTTTCCCATTTTGCCTTTAAATCATCACGTCTTTCGCTCAAATCAGCAATATCCTTATTTAGAACTGACTCTTTTTCACGGTTATTTTCACGGCGAATTGCTTCACGCTCAATTTCGAGCTGCATGATTTTACGATTCAATTCATCCAATTCTTCGGGCATCGAATCCATTTCGAGGCGAAGTTTAGATGCTGCTTCATCCATCAAATCAATGGCTTTATCAGGCAAAAATCTATCCGAAATATATCTATCCGAAAGCTCAACGGCAGCAATCACGGCATCATCTTGGATTCTTACACCGTGGTGTAACTCGTATTTATCTTTGATTCCACGCAAAATCGAAATCGCATCTTGCACGTTTGGTTCATCAACCACCACTGTTTGAAAACGACGTTCGAGAGCCTTATCTTTCTCAATATATTTTTGGTATTCGTTGAGCGTTGTAGCACCAATTGTATGCAACTCGCCACGAGAAAGAGCAGGTTTCAATAAGTTTGCGGCATCCATCGCTCCTTCTCCGCCAGCACCTGCACCTACAAGCGTATGAATTTCATCAATAAACAAAATCATTTCTCCATCTGAGTCGGTCACTTCCTTGATTACGGCTTTCAGACGTTCTTCAAACTCACCTTTATATTTTGCACCCGCAATCAACAAACCCATATCAAGCGATACGATGGTTTTTGATTTTAAATTTTCGGGAACATCACCCGATACAATTCTTTGTGCTAAACCTTCTACGATAGCAGTTTTTCCGACCCCCGGCTCACCCAATAATATCGGGTTATTTTTAGTACGGCGTGAGAGAATCTGCAAAACTCGACGAATTTCTTCATCACGGCCAATTACGGGGTCAATTTTGCCTTTTCGTGCCAAATCATTCAGATTTTTGCTGTATCGAGAAAGGGCTTGGTAAGTATTTTCAGCGTTTTGGTCTTTCACTTTGTTGTTTCCTCTTAGTTCTTTAATGGCTAACTTTAAGTTCTTTTCATTCAAATTATTTTCCTTCAACAAACTCGCTACCGAGTCTTTTCCTCCGGCTAAACCTAAAAGTAAAATTTCGACACTCACAAATTCATCGCCAAATTCTTTCATCAAGTTGGTGGCCTTGCTCAAGGCTTGGGCAGTATCATTGCTCAAATATAATTGGCTGGCGTCGCCCGAAACTTTCGGATAAGCAGACACAATATTTTCGAGCTTTGCTTGTATGGTTTCTTTGTTGGCTGCTGCTTTATTCAACAAAAAAGTAGCAGTATTGGCATCTTCTTGCAAAATCGCTTTCAGAATATGCCCAGTTTCAATTGCCTGTTGACCATTTCCGAGGGCAATCTCGGAAGCCTTCTGAATCACTTCTTGGACTTTGATGGTATATTGATTAAAATTCATCGTTTTTATGTTTTTAGTAGCACAAGTTTTCAGCTTGTCACCCACAAATTCTTATAATTGTGTGATGCAAAACATATCATCAAAAAGTATGCAGATGTATATTTTTCGGAAATAATGACCGAAAAAACACCAAGAATTCAAATAGATAACGACAAAAAGGCAGAAATAAGCTGAAAGAATAAAAATAAAAATGACAAAATTGAACAAAAAAAAGAGCAAAACAACCAAAGTCATTTTGCTCAATTAAGTTTTATATAGTTTGTTTAGAGAAGTCTCTTAGAAAAATCTTGAAAATGCTGTAATCACAAATACAAAAATCGAAGCCCACATTGGTACTCGGCGTGCTTTGTAAGTTGCTTCCTGAAATGCCTTTAGATATTCTAAACGCATCCACACTCCTACCGCCAATAATAAACAAAAAGTAGAACTTGCAAACTTAAATGCCATTGCGTGCATCGGCTCTAATGAAAAGTACAAGAAGATATTTACTAATAAAAGTAGGACTCCAAGAAGAGCGAATACCTTGAATGACCATGTGTAAGTTTCTTTGTCTATGTTATTTCTCATGATTTTGCTGTTTTGTGATACAAATATAGAAGAATAATTTGACACTTGTCAAGTATTTTCTTTAATATTTTGTAAAACAAACATATAACCAAATAATATTTGGCACATATTCTTTTTATAGTAAATTAAAATATTGGAATAGTACAATATTATTTTTAACAAAACAGCAATTATATGTTTCATTTTTAACCTTTTATTATAAAAAAATATCATTTTATGCAAAAATAGGTTTCAAGCGAACAACGAACTTTTGTTGTAATTATATCATTTTTCTTATAAGGACAGTGAAGATGTTAGGTATCTTATAATTAATTTAATCAATCTTTACACAAAGATTCTCAAGAATTGATTTCTCGTTTCGAGAAACTTTCTTTTACTTTGAATATGTTATCAGAAAAACATAAATTATACAAATGAAAGTAGAATTAGTAAGAGTCGATGACGCCTTCCATTTTGAAGCCATCGGTACAGCAGGTACGGTCAACCACATGGATGCTAATGTTGATATTGGCGGGCATAATTTAGGTGCAAGACCAATGGAAATGCTTTTGATGGGTTTGGGTGGCTGCACGGCAATTGACGTAATCTTAATTTTGAAAAAGCAACGCCAAGTAATTGATGACCTCCGAATTTCGGTAGATGGCGAACGAGTGAAAATAGAAGGAACAGAGATGAGTCCATTTCGTAAGATAAATATTCATTTTGCATTTAAAGGTCAGCTCGACCAGGCAAAAGTTGAGCGTGCCATTCAACTTTCGATGGAGAAATACTGCTCGGCAACGGCACAGTTTAGCCCAACAGCTGAAATTACGCATACTTTATCTATCAACTAATTTCCAAGCGAAGTATTGGTATAATATTTGAGATTCAAAAAGTATTCTATTACTATTTTAAATCACAAAATATTATAAACATGAAAAAGTTAATCGTAGTTTTGGCATTGGTAGTATCGGCTGCCACAGTTGTTTTAGCAGTTGAAAAAGAAAAAGGCGGTCGTAAGGCTCGTAAAGAGGCAGCAAAAAAAGAAATGAAATGCTGCGACAAAGCAATGGCCAAGGAATGCAAAAAAGAAAGCAAGGCTTGTTGCGAAAAGAAAGCAGAATAACAATCTTATTTTCTATAATCAATTGAGTACCCAAAGGTCAATGAGCAATCGTTGGCCTTTTTTAGTATATTTTATTGCTTTAAGTATCATTTTTTCTTAATTTGGCATAATTATACTACCTAAATTTTATGAGTCCGAAGGTATCTTTACGGAAAAACATACACAACATTCTCGAAATTACTTGGCATCGAAAACTCGGCTTGAGCTTTTGGGTAAATATATTTCTCACCATAATCATTTCCCTCAATGCCATAGCTATTATTTTAGATACTGTTCCGAGTATTCATAATAATTATCACCAAATTTTACTTGATTTCGAGGTATTTTCGGTTATTGTTTTTACTATCGAATATATATTACGTTTGTGGTCTTGTGTTGAAAACCCAGCCTTTTCTCATCCAGTCAAAGGTCGATTAAAATTTATTCTTTCGGCTTGGGGTTTGGTTGATTTACTTTCGATTGCTCCATTTTATGTATCAATTTTCATCACTGATTTAGGGTTTATCCGTATTCTTCGCTTACTCCGAATGCTTCGTTTATTCAGAGTAAGTAAATATTTCCATGCCTTGCGAGTCATTCAGAAAGTAATGAAAGAGAAACAAGAGGAACTCGTATTAAGCTTTGTTTTTATAGTTTTTGTGCTAATTATTTCATCGAGTACGCTATATTATTTCGAACATGAAGTACAACCACAAAAATTTTCAAGTATTCCAGAGTCCATGTGGTGGGGCGTTAATGCCATGACAACCGTTGGCGATGCCGACTTTCGTCCCATAACGCCAATGGGAAAACTAATCGGCGGCTTAATTGCCATACTTGGGGTTGCACTCTTTGCTTTACCAACTGGTATTTTGGCCTCAGGATTTGCCGAACAAATGCGAGGAAACAGACAAAAAATCAAATGTCCACATTGTGGAAGTGAGTTTCATCATTCACATACTATTAATCCTTAAAATAATCTTCAAAAAAAATAGAATTAATATTTTACTGGTACCTTTAAATTGTTTTTCGATACAGCCCTGCTTATCTTTGCACAAAAAAACTTCTTCGTGCAATTCGATAACTCAAAAAAACTCGGTATTCTTGGCGGTGGCCAATTGGGCAGAATGATTATACAAGCTGCCATTGATTTTGACTTCACTATAAAATCGCTCGACCCCGACCCCGATGCACCTTGCAGACACATTGCTCACGAATTTGTAAATGGTTCGCTGAAAGATTACGGTACAGTAATGGCTTTTGGGCAAGACTGCGATATTATTACGATTGAAATTGAAAACGTAAATATTGAAGCACTCGAAGCATTTGAGAAACAAGGTAAATTGGTCTATCCGCAACCTTCAGTTCTCCGATTGATTCAAGATAAACGCATTCAAAAACAGTTCTATAAAGATAATAACCTTCCGACTGCCGACTTTATTCTTACTGAAAATCAAGCTGATGTAAAAAATCATATTGATTTTCTACCAGCAGTTCATAAACTCGGTACCGGTGGCTATGATGGTAAAGGGGTTCAAGTTCTACGCACTGAAGCCGATTTAGCGAAAGCATTCGACCAGCCAAGTGTGCTGGAAAAAATGATTGATTTTGAGAAAGAATTAGCCGTGATTGTGGCACGAAATCCAAGTGGAGAAATCAAAACTTTTCCAGTTGTTGAAATGGTGTTTCATCCAGAAGCCAATTTGGTTGAATATCTATTTGCTCCTGCCGAAATTTCAACCGAAATAGAAATACAAGCTGAGCAAGTAGCTATCAAAACAGCTGAAGCCTTTGGTGTAGTTGGCTTGTTGGCAGTTGAAATGTTTTTGACGAGAGATGGACAAATTTTAATCAATGAAGTTGCTCCTCGCCCACACAATAGCGGCCACCAAAGCATCAAAGCCAACGATGTTTCGCAATATGAACAGCACCTAAGAGCAATTTTTGATTTGCCTTTGGGAAGTACAAAAGCACATTCTAAAGCAGCTATGGTTAATTTATTAGGCGAAGATGGCTATTCGGGCGAGGCTGTCTATGAAGGCATGAACGAAGTTTTGGCAGTCGAAGGTGTGCATCCATTTTTATATGGGAAGAAAATAACAAAACCTTTCCGCAAAATGGGACATATAACGATTATCGACCAAAATTTTGATAAATTAAAAGAAAAAGTCATTTTTGTAAAAGAAAAATTAAAAGTAGTTACAAAATAAGTTCTGAGTCATGAGTTCTGAATTCTGAGTTATCAACTCTTTCAACTTCAGAACTCAGAACTCAGAACTCAGAACTCAAAAACATGGTAGGAATTATAATGGGTAGTTTATCCGACTGGAAAATAATGTCGGCAGCAGTTGAAATATTAGAACAATTCGGAATTCCTTACGAAAAAGAAGTTGTTTCGGCACACCGTACACCACAAAAAATGCTTGATTATGCTCTTTCGGCTCGTAAAAGAGGCTTGAAAGTAATCATTGCGGGAGCGGGTGGAGCAGCTCATTTACCTGGAATGGTCTCATCGAGTACAACTTTGCCAGTGATCGGTGTGCCAATTAAATCAAGCAATTCGATTGATGGTTGGGATTCTATTTTGTCGATTCTTCAAATGCCTGCAGGAGTGCCAGTAGCAACTGTTTCGCTCAATGGAGCAAAAAATGCGGGAATTTTAGCCGCTCAGATTTTGGGTGCAAACGATGAAGAAATTGCTAAAAAACTAAGAGCATACAGCGAAGGTCTGAAAGATTTGGTTGAAGAAATGAATGAGGAACTGAAAAAAACGGTATAAGCTCAAATGCAAATACCCTATAATTGAATTGATATGCAGATATTTATAGTTATTTTAGCCATTTATAATTATCCAATCTCAATTATACGTTAATTAAAGCACTTGTTTTCCTATTTATAAATTAAAACACCTTTTCCCATGCAGTTCGAAGACCGAGAAAATCGAGAACAACGTAATGAACGTCCCAAAGAGCCTGCTCGTAATCTGCCAATGGCAGTTTTATTAGTCCTTGTAGGTATTATTTGTGCTTTACTTTACATTGGCTGGAAGTATATGTCAGATGATACTTCAGGGGGTGATGACCTAACCGCAGTTCCTGCTGATACTGTGGCAAAAGCTATTAGCAATCAGCCAGAAGAGGAAGAAACAACTCCTACCGAAACAACAAACAATACTACTCCAACTGCTAATGGTTTACCTGAAGTTTCTGTACCAAAAGTAGGCGATAAAAATGAAGCAACAGCTGTAAAAGAAGAAAAACCTAAAGAAGAGAAGCCAAAAGAGGAAAAACAAAAGGAAGAAAAGCCTAAAGTTGAAATTCCTGCGGGTGGAGAAACATATACACATACAGTTGGCGAAGGGGAAACTTTCTTTGGTATTGCCAATCGCTATAACATTAAGAAAGAAACACTGAAAGCAATGAACCCTGGTGTTGATGAAAGCGGCATTAAGATTGGAGTTACTAAACTTAAAGTTCGTATCAAAGCCGTTCATACAGTAGGCCCTGGTGATATTATTAGAGTGGTTAGCAATAAGTATGGTGTTTCGCAAACACTCATTATGCAAGCCAATAAAAAGACTAAAAACTACGCCGCTCGTGGCGAAAAATTGATTATTCCATTTGCTGAAAAGCAGTAGTGTTTAATCGAAATATTTAAGAAAAGCCATCTTTCGAGGTGGCTTTTTTTATTTACAAATCACACCAAAAACAAATCACTCGCAATCTTATCAGCAAATAATTTACCTTTTTGCGTAAGTGTAAGTAACTGATTATCAAGCTTTAGAAAGTTTTGAGAGAGGTTTTGTCGAAGCACTTCTTCGTTGGACTTCAACCACTTTTTCCCAACCATTTTCTCTATTTCTGTCAAGTCACAGCCCCATTTTGTGCGTAGGCCAGTCATAATATAATCGTTTACTTTTTCTTCGGGAGTTAAAATTTCATAATCGGCAGGAACTTGACCGAGCGTCAGAGCTTTGATATATGCAGGATTATTCGATACATTAAACTGGCGAGATTCACCATTGAAAGAATGAGCTGATGGCCCAACTCCCAGATATTCATGGCGTTTCCAATACGAGGTGTTATGTCGAGAATAACGATTATCTCTACAAAAATTAGAGATTTCGTATTGCTCATAGCCAGCTTCGGCCAAAGTATTCACCAAAATATCAAATTGTTGCGAAGCGAATTCTTCATCAATAGGCGGTATCTTATTGATTTGTAACCATTTACCAAAAACAGTTTTTGGCTCAATTGTCAAACAATACGATGAAATATGCGGCACATTCAACGAAATTGCTTTTTCTAAATCTCGTTGCCAAATCTGATGAACGCCCTTCGTAAATTCTGACTGAGTTTTTTGCAGTTTTTTAGGAAGTGTCAGTAATGGATGAATGCCGTAAATCAAATCAATCGTAAGATTCTCGAAACCCATTTCTTGAGCCAGTCGCACACAATCTTCGGCGTGCTGCGAAGTATGAATACGATTGAGGTATTTTAGATGATTATCATCGAAAGATTGAATACCTATACTTAGTCGATTAAAGCCAAATCTTTGAAGAATTGCCAGACGGTCACGAGTGATATCGTCGGGGTTGGCTTCCATGGTTATCTCAATATCATCAGCGAAGGTATAATGCTTTTTGATTGTCTCAAAAATATCATACAATTCGTTCATATTGAGCAACGAAGGAGTTCCACCACCAAAGTAGATAGTCTCTAATCGCTTATTTTTCAAGTAATTAGCCTGTAAATCTATTTCTCGACAGATGGCTTCCACAACCGTTGTCTTCAACGAAAGATTTGTACTGAAATGAAAATCACAGTAATGACAAGCCCGACGGCAAAAAGGTATGTGGAGGTAAAGGTGCAAATGCTTAGGCTAATATTTTAGTTGTAGATTGTTATTTTTGTTGCAGGTTGTCATGTAAATTTAATAACTTGAAACAACCTGTAACTATTTGCAACCAAAACAACTACTTTGTCGCCACAAAAAAGAAATCAATGCATTTTTCTGGCTCGTTTGAAACATGAAAGTCGGTTACATCAATCGAAGCTGCCAAACTGCCAGTTTCAGCCATTAGTTTATTTCTATTGAAGCGATTCAAAAATTCGTAAGGAACTCGAAGCATCCAAGCTGGTAATCGGTGTTGTAAATCAAAAACATCAAAACGCATGATTTTATTCACCGATTGTTTGTTTTCTTCATAGTAATCCCACACTTTCTTATTTCCGCCCACTCCCATTGTTTCTACTTTCGAGAAATATTTTTGCATCAATGAGCGTAATTCTTGCGTATCGTACTCACGTACGTGCCAAGGATTTCGGCTTAATGAATATGGGCGATTAACTGTGGTGAGTAATACTCGTCCGTTTGGCTTCAAAACACGTGCAATTTCTGAAAGGAACTTATGGTCGTCTTGAATGTGTTCGATAACCTGAAAAGTTACTACATAATCGAAAGTATTATCTTTGAATGCAGAAAGATGCGGTAAATCGGCCGTACTAAAAGTATGTTTTGGATAAGCCGCTTGAAGTTGGTCAATCAGTGGTTGATTCTTGTCAAGACCTGTATAATGGTCACATTTTTCGATTAGGGTTTCAACGCCTCGCCCCCAGCCACAGCCTAATTCTAAAACATTTCCATGAATAATTTTTGCCGCCTCTACATACGGAAAATATAAACGTTGATGAACAGGATTATCCGATGGAATTTCGGCACTCGTGATTTCGGTGGTTGCGTATTTACTCACTTCTATAATGTTTTTTTTGCAAAGATAGGGAAGAAATCAGAATGTAGAATGTAGAATGTAGAATTAAGAATGTTAAAAGTGAAATTTTGCTCGAAATCCTTCGTTTATCTACGAAACGGCTAAACGTAAATCTACTATGAAAAAAGTGTTATTTATCTTCGGATTCTTACTTTGCTCTAACTTTTCCTTCGCCCAAATAGATATTTACCGTTCGTACCCATCATTTATGAAACCTATCAATTTTAATAAAACCAAGCCATCTTTTCGTAATAACTTGCTGTTCATACAATCAAAGCCAATTATTTCACAATATTTACCTAAAAAACGAGATTGTTATTATCTGTTGGCTTCGCAAACTTCTATTTGCTTTAATCGAGAAATAAATATGGATGCCATGAGTAAACAAACGAAGCAGTTATTTTTTAAAATGAAAATGTGGAAATACTTCCATTAAGCCCCAATAAAAAAGCGTACTACACTTGAAAAAGTGTAGCACGCTTAGTATTAAAAATTCACAAATTAAGCAGGTTGTTGGTTCATCACCTCTGTTTGCTTACGGATAGATTCCATGTGAATCAATTTAAACATTTCTTCAACCAATTCAGGGTAAAGGTTTAATTTTTTACCTAAATCAGCACGGTTATTGTGCAATTCTTTCCAACGGTCAAGTTGCAAAACAGCCACATTATTTTCACGCTTATATTCTCCCAATTTCTCAACAACTGACATACGAGCTGCCAATACTTCGAGTAATTCACGGTCGATATTATCAATTTTCTGACGTAATTGGTCTAATTCATTTTGGAATTCTACACCATAAGAAGCCTTACGAATTTCTAATGATTTCAACATTTCGCCCAAAGCTTCTGGAGTTAATTGTTGAGATGCGTCAGACCATGCTTCATCTGGATTGCGGTGCGATTCGATGATTAAACCATCGTAGTTTAAGTCTAATGCACGTTGAGCCAATTCATACAAATATGCACGTTTTCCAGCCATGTGGCTTGGGTCACCGATGATTGGTAATTGAGGGAAAAGTGTTTTCAACTCAACCGCCATTTGCCACATTGGAGAATTACGGAATTTTGTTTCTTGGGCATTCGAGAAACCACGGTGAATAGCCGCCATTTTCTTGATACCAGCTCCAGCGATACGCTCAAAAGCACCCACCCAAAGAGCTAAATCTGGGTTTACTGGGTTTTTGATTAATACGGGTACATCAACACCTTTCAAAGCATCAGCTAAATCCTGAACATTAAAAGGGTTTACGGTTGTTCTTGCACCAATCCAAAGGATGTCGATGCCATATTTCAATGCTAACTCAATGTGTTGAGGTGTAGCTACTTCGATTGCAATTGGTAAACCTGTTTGTTTTTTTGCTTCAACCAACCACGGCAAAGCAGCTTCTCCCATGCCTTCAAAACTACCTGGACGAGTACGAGGTTTCCAAACACCCGCACGTATCACGTGTGCATAGCCTTCTTTGGCGATGCGAGATACGGTTTCCGAAACTTGTTCTTCGGTCTCGGCACTACACGGCCCAGCGATAATCAATGGCTTCCCTGCGGTATCAATCCAACTGCTAAGAGGAAGTACGTCTAAATTTGCTTTCATTAGTTAATTAAAGGAGCGAGGTGACTCGCTTTTATAAAAAAATCAAAAAAAATACTCTATAAATGTAATATATTTGCATTGTATTTCAAGCAAAAGCTATTTCTATTTAGCATTTTCTCTTGAAATAATACAAATCATCGACCAAACTAAAGATTTCAAAAATTTAAAATCAACAAACATGAAAACTGCTTCGCAGCATCATAATCTGAGTTTTGAGGATACGTCTGTAGCCTTTGCTCATCAATCAGATAGTAAACTTCGCAAAACCTATTTAATTTTTGCGATGATGAATCAAAATTGGCTCGTAAAGATAGGAACTTTTTTTATAAAATTAATACTAAAATTAGGTTTACCTGTAAAATTTCTTATTAAAAATACTTTATTTAGTCAATTTTGTGGGGGAGAAAGCATAGAAACTTGCCAAAAAACAATAGAAAATTTGGCAAAGTCGAAAGTAGGTACAATACTTGATTATTCGGTAGAAGGTGAAGATAATGAAAAAGATTTTGATAAAACTACCGAAGAATTGGTAAAAACCATCAAAAAAGCAGCACAACAAACAACTGATATTCCATTTTCGGTTTTTAAAGTGTCAGGAATTGGCTCGGTTGACCTTCTTGAAAAAGTACAAGAACACGAAGAAGAATTAACAACCGAAGACAAAGCCGCTTTTGAAAGAGTACGTAATCGAGTTGATAGACTATGTAACTTGGCGGCCGAACTGAACGTAAAGATTTTTTTGGATGCTGAAGAAACTTGGATACAAGATGTGATTGATAATCTTTGCTACGAAATGATGAAAAAATATAACGTAGGTGGCAAAACGATTGTCTATAATACTTACCAATTATATCGTTGGGAAAGTCTTGAAAATCTAATGAAAGCTTGTGATAAAGGTCGTGCAGAAGGCTATACTGTTGGAGGAAAACTCGTGCGTGGAGCATATATTGAAAAAGAACGCCGCCGTGCAGCTGAACTGGAATATAAAAGCCCAATTCATGTTACTAAAGAGGAAACTGACATTGATTTCAACAAAGCAGTTCATTATGCCATCGACAATGTTGATGTTCTTTCGATATGTCTCGGTACTCACAATGAAGATAGTTGTTTGTTATGTGTGAAATTGATGGAAGAAAATGGAATTGCTAAAAACGATGCTCGAATTTGGTTTGCACAGCTTTTAGGTATGAGCGATAATATTTCTTACAATTTAGCAAATGCTGGCTATAATGTAGCAAAATATGTACCTTATGGACCAGTTGAGGCCGTAATGCCTTACTTATTCCGTCGTGCTGAAGAAAACTCTTCGATTGCTGGACAAAGCAGCCGTGAGTTTTTATTAGTAAAAAAAGAGCGTGAACGAAGAATGAATAAGGCAGCTTAGGGCTTGTCAAATATTGTTGATTTTGTTGCAAGATTGTTACAAATTGTAAAGAAAACACTAATAGATTAGACAATTTGTAACAAAAACAACAACTTGCAACTAACAAGAAACCCATTCTTAATCACTAAATTCAACAAAATTGATAGAGTATTCGAGAGTTTAGTCTATTTTTGTTGTTTGATAAATAAAATTTGATTTAGTAAATAAAATTTCACGCATGTCTGACATTGCTTTAAAAGGAAAATCTCCCTACAAGTATTTATTCTTGACGCTCATATTGATTCTGCTCGACCAAGCAATCAAACTTTGGATGTATTATGATGTTTTACCGAATCACTACGGCGAGATTGACCTCATTCCTGATTTCTTTAAATTGCATTATGTAGAAAATAAAGGAATGGCATTCGGCATGGAGCTTGGCGGTGAATACGGAAAACTAATTCTGACAACTTTCCGCTTAGGAGCTATGGTTGGAATCTGCTGGTATTTAGTGCATTTGGCACAAAGAAATGCTCATTCGGGTTTACTTTGGTCGATAGCCGCAGTTTTAGGTGGAGCAATCGGGAACGTAATTGACAGTACATTTTATGGCGTTTTCTTGAATAATGCACCCATTGGTGTTTCAACTCCATGGTTTCATGGGCAAGTAATTGATATGTTTTATGCCTACGGACTGGACGGACAATACCCAGACTGGATTCCATTTATTGGTGGAGATTTCAATACTACACCAATTTTCAATTTTGCCGATGCGTGTATTTTCTGCGGTGTTGTTAGTATTTTGATTTTTCAACAAAGATTTTTCGAGTTCGACCACGTACAAAAATCTACCATAATTCATGAGGAATCATTAAATGATGAAACAGCGAGTAATGATGAAGTTTCGAGCGAGACTTTGGAGGAATCTTTAGAAGCAGAAGAAAAACTAAATGACGAAATAAACGAAGAAGTAACTGAAATTGTGGCCGAAGACCAGCAATTTAGACTAACCGAAGAACCATCAAAAGATATAAGTGAAGATAATTCTGAAGTAGAAACCAAAAATCAATAAAATCATGACATTCTTATCGAATCAAAATTATAAATGGATAATAATCATCCTATTTTTGGGAGTGATTATTGCACCTGCCCAAATGCCGTCACCTACTTTTAAATCTATCGCACTGGGTGTTTTAGGAGGTGGTTGTATATTTTTTGAGCTTCTCTCGCTCAGAAGTCTTAAAAGTAGTGCTGAAAACTACCGAAGTGAATTCCGCCAAACAGTTTTACTTATTTTTCTTACTGCAATGTTATTGATAGTAAATTTAGTGATTTAGTCGTTGGTGAACCTACTAAATTGATAATGATATGCGTTAGAATGTTTAGAATTAGATTGAAGATGTTTTAAATGCTAAACATTATCATTAGAGCTATTACGTATTAAAATACTAATGTCAAATGCTATGAAAAAGCTTGCTATCATCATTTTTAGCTTATCCCAACCAATGGTTTTTGCTCAAAATGGTATGATGCAAAATACCAAAGATGCACTAAATCTGGGTGGACTGAGGGTCGGACAACACACATCGACAATGCTTTATGGTTTTGATACTCGCACAACAGATGTCTTAGGAACATATTATCTCGACCAAGATTGGTCTTTGGCTACGGTCCGATTTTATTCAAGAACTATTTCTACTCCAAAAGGTACAGTTAAATTAGACTCTTTGACCGATATACAGATAAAAGTCATTTTATTTGGTAATGAAGTAGAGTTTAATACGCCAGAAGGCATAAAAATTATTTCGGGAACACTTATCAAAAGCTTTACTTTGCAAAAGCCGAATCAAATTCCCAAAAACTACATAAGCACATTAGAATTTATTGATAATTATGATAAAGTAAAACCGAGCTTCTTTGAAATATTGGTTGATGGCAAAGTAAAATTACTTGAATATACCAAAATAAATATTCAAAAACCTGACTACGTAGAGGCATTTAATACAGGAAGCAAAGATATAAAAATCACGAAAGAGAAAGAGTTATTCATTACTCAAGGCAATGAAGTACTTAAATTTAAACCCAATAAAAGGTCTGTTTTAGCTCTAATGGCCGACAAAAGATTAGAAGTTGAGGCCTTTATCAAACAGAATAATCTATTTGTAAAAGACCGCATTGATTTGTTGCAAATATTTAATTTTTATAATGGAAAGTAGAATGATATAAGTTAAACCAACTAAACAAATCTTTTCACCAAGTACTGCATAAGTAGATTAAGTAAAATATTGACTATGAAGCCAATCGCAAAAGCCATAGCAATTGAAAAATGAGGCAAAAGTTGGGCTTGCAAATATAAAAAAGAAGCAAAACCAATAAAACCTGTGAGTATTCCTCGAAGTATAATTGAAGTACCATAAGCTCCTTGTGTATAATGCGTAAATGCTGCTAAAATAGCTGTTATAATAGGAAATGGCGTGAGAATTCCGCTCCAAGTAGGACCCAATATTTTAGCCAAATAGGTGATTAAAGTTACAAAAACTGTGATAATAATCATTCGGAGATAGATGTCATATTTAAGATTCTGTCCCGAAGCTGACTGAGTCTCTAAGTGTGGAAAAACCTTTATTCCCAACAAACTCAAAATAACTACAAGTAAAAACCATAGATCTAAATTCATCAAGTTTTCAAGTGTTTTAAGCAAAATGGTCGTTCCGATAAAGGCCAAATAAGCCAATAATAAGCTTATATGCCATTTAGATTTGACTGCCGAGTATATGTAGGCAAAACAAAAAGCAAGTACACCTATTACACCAATCATAATACCCTTAACGCTATCTACTGCAAAATTAACCCCCTGCTCAAATGTAAAAAATAACATAATTGGTCCAGCAATCCAAGGCATACTGGCTATCATACCTCCCACCAAATTCCCCCATTTTTTGCTGGCAATCGTTACCCCTCCAATCACTAAGGGCATCATTATTATTTTTATCAAAAGTGTATTCATACAAAAATAGTCAACAGTCCACGGTCAAGAGTCAACAAAAATACAAATCAATAGTTTAGAATATTATGGTATCAAAACTTTAGTTAAATCAGCAGTTGTTGTTAATACCAAATTAGGGTTTAATGCTTCTAATTCTTCTCTTTCGCCAAAACCACACAAAACCGCAACTGTCTGAGTTTTGGCATTTTTCCCTGCCAACATATCGACCGTTGTATCACCTACCATTACACAATTTTCGACCTCCACTCCCATCTGTAAAGCAGCCCAAACGAGCGGGTCGGCAAATGGTTTTGTATGCGGACAAGTAAGAGCAGTTGCTACACATTTAAAATACTGAGTAATGCCTGCATGAGCTAAAAAAGATTTTACAGTCTGATCATCGCCTGCACTCGCCACTGCTAATGGATAATATTTTGCTAATTCTGCAATCATTGGCTTGATGCCTTCGATGGTCTGGAAATTATGCGTATTTTTAAAAGGTTTCAAAAGCCATCTAATACTATTTACTACTTGATGAATAAATTTATCCCACCCCCATCTATCGGCATAATGCAAGATTATTTGAGCTGGATTTTCCATAGTCATCACAATACTTCGGGCAGCAGTTTGGGCTTTCTTACTTGAAATCAAAAATTCAAATTTCAATAAAAACAATTCAAAACTTTTAACCATTTCATCGTCAGTGTCCCGCAAAGTGCCATCAACGTCGAATATTATTGCTTTTATTTGAGTTTTATCAAGAGTTGGCTGCATGTGTTTTTATTGTAAATCCACACAAAAGTACCTGTTTTAGTTTAACATTTATCTTATTTTTAATACAAAAGACTTGGAATAATATCTATCCCAAGTCTTGAAATCTTATACAACTATTTATTTTACTGTTTAGCTATAACTTGCATGGGTTGATTTGCAGCATTTCCAGCGATATTATTATTTCCAAATGAAATAACTTTTCCAAGACCGTTACCAATACCAAACATTGAATTATTAAAAATATCCGTATTAGATAAACGTACAATTGAAGCAGCTTCACTCGCAATAGCCCCTACATAATTATTAGAAAGTGAGGTACTCTCTACGTTTATAACGCCTGCATTTTTTGCTCTTACCCCAGTATGATTATTTGAAATGTTAGAATTTAAAATGGTTAGATAACTTAGAGCAGTTGGAGATGATATACCAGCTACAACATCCACCCCAATATCTACTCCGCTAATTTTAACGTTTTTCAAAGTTGCTTTTATAGTATCCGCAGTATTAGCAATATAAATGCCAGTTGCAGAAACAGCAGGTCCAACAATACTTGTATTTTCAACTGAAAAAATACCTGCACCTGTTTTACTAACATCTATTCCTCTGGTAGTAAAGCCACTAATACTACAATTTTCTACGTGTAGTTGCCCTCCTGCTAAAAATCTTATTCCATTAGTTCCTGTTGTAGAGCCATTAATCGAAACACTACGAATAACGACAATATCGTTCACTCCTGCGTTGACTATGATTCCAGAAGTACCAGCATTGAGGATTCCAGCGAGTGTCCCATCTCCGTTGATAGTGATTGCTTTTGTAATCGTAACAGCTCCATAACCACCTGGGTCTAAGACAGATATTTCTCCGCCCGCAGCGGTTTTTGAAATAGCACCAGCAAAGGTTTTGCAAGGAGCAGTCCTGCTACAAGGATTAGCATCATCACCAACACCTGAAACCCAAGTACGGGTAGCTTGACCCAATACCACATTTTGGAAGGAAATAAACAGTAAACAATAAATAAATATTTTTCTCATGATTAGATTAGTATAAGGTTTGTTAAAATCGACGAATTGCTCTGACTCTTGCAGAGTTGCTTTTGGTTTGCAGTGACGATACTCCTGAACTCAGTATAACTTGATAAGCATTAAGCGATGTACTTTCAGTATTTGATACACTTTCTTCAGTCGAACTCCAATAGTTAGCTCCAGCAGTAATAGCAGGAATAACTGCTATTTGTTGAAACATTTTAGTCATTTCGTCCTTCGATGGCAAATACCAATCACCAAAACCACCACTATTATTTTGGGTAGCTATACTTGCAGCATAAGTGCCAGCACCTTGCTCAGTATTTATACGTTCGGTATTATTAAAGCCACTATAAATGCCACTTCTAATAGCTAAAGTATTCTTATAGTTTCCATTATACCAAGTAGCAGAACTTTGGTCTGAAAGTGCCGCTACCAAACCATGCTGCCCTGACTCATCTACATAAAAAACTACTCCCCCAAACTTACTTTGTCCAATAGTTACTGGGGAAAAAGAAGTCACAAACATTGGAGTCCATGATGAACCATTATAACTATACGGGCCAGCACCTAACGTACAATCAAGGCAATAAACGATAACACCGACAACAAGTCCAGTCATGTTATTTCGTTGAATTTCGCTCATCCGAGGCGGCAAAAAGCCTTTAGTAGTACTTTGTGCGTTGACAATGCTTGAGCTATTACTAGGGTCAATTAATACACTTTGAGCATTTGTCTGTCCAAAAATGCCCAATAAGTATACTAAGAATAACCAGGTAAGGTGTTTTCTTTTCATTTGTTTATTGTGTTTGTTAAGGTTGAAAAATAGCATAAGATTTTTAGATACTGAATCTCATTGAACTTGACTCAATAAGACATAGTTAGGACTTTCCATGATAAAACTTTTAAATAAAAGACATGGAATATCTTTAAACACAGCAAAAAATTAAGAAGACAGCAAAGAAAACGAAGAATATGATTCGCCCTCAAGAGAGCGAATCATGAAGCAATTTATTGAATATGACTTGATGTATTTGTATTTTTTATGAGAATATTATTTCACTCCACTCAAAACCCTTGGAATCGGAATAATTTCAGTTTGACGGCCATCAATATATCTGAATCCTTTTTCATCAAAGAAACCATCTTCTTCGAGCATGATTCTGATAGTTTTTTTCCATTCTGTTAATTCTACAGAAGCATTAAGTTCGATCGAATAAGCAGTATTGGTATTTAACGGATAATCTCCACTCCCAATGGTTTTTCCTTGATTATCCCACATGCCAATCGTCGGGCCAGCGGCATGCCCGTGATTACCAATTGGGTGTGTGTAAATTACACCTTTCAAACCTTGTTTTTTTGATTGTTCAAGGGCCTTTGCCAAAATATCATTACCACTCATACCTGCCTTAAAATTTTCGGTTAAGCAATCTTGCACTTGATTTCCTTGTTTAAAGGCTTTTTTCAAAAACTCAGGCACATCGCTTTCTCCCGAACGAAGTACATAGGCATGTTGCTGTTGGTCTGTGTTTAGGCGTAAATAAGTAATTCCAAAATCACAGTGTAATAAATCGCCTGCCATGATTACTTGTTTTTGTGGACGCTTCGAGAATGTACGTAAATGGTCAAAATTTTCGGGATCGTAGCGTTGAATATCAACAGTTGGGTGAAACCAAGTCTCAAGACCCAAATCAGTTACTCGCTGACGCATCCACCAAACTACATCATCCGTAGTCGTAACTCCTGGCTGAATCACACGGTCAGAGAATGCTTCTTGAATAATTTCGTGTGAAATACGGCAGATTTGTTGGTAAATAGCCATTTCTCGCTCGGTGCGAGTTTCCAACCAATTTACAGCCAAATTAGATGCCGAAACTACTCTACTTTGAAATTCAGCAGGCAATTTATCCATAAATTCTTTCTGTTCGGTATAAGTCAGACCATCGGCATGGGCATAATATTTCGAGAAATTCAGTCCAATTTTCTTCGGATTTTTCTCTTTAATAGTTTTCATCAAAGCATCCCATTGGTCAGGATTTGTATTTAAATCCCACTCTCCTTTCAGCAAATTACCTACATCGTAGCGAGCAATGGCATAACGTTCGACACCTTCTTTCTCGCCCTTATCAAAAAACACCATAATCGTTCGACGGCGAGCGGAAAGCCAAACCGCAGGCAACATTGTTTTCATTACGGGGTCTTCGTTGTATTCTCTCGAAATAATGACCCACATATCAATCCCTTCTTTTCGCATCAGTTTGGGCAACAAATTGGTCATTTTGTCTTCAAGAAGCTCGTCTATGACAGTTGCACGCTCTCGTTCAGGAAGGATTTTAGGAATATTATTTTGAGCAAAATCTGCAAAATAGGATAAAATAAAAACCAAAAGTAAAATACTTTTTTTCATGATGAAGATAGATTGGGGAATTTTTTGAGTCATTAAATTTCTTACTCTCAAAGATATACTCAACAACTCATAAAACAGCTAATTCACCGAAATATTCAAAGATTTTTCTACGATTCAGTATATTTACTCCCAGATTTAATGTTGCTTTAAGCTCTCATCTTTTTAATACATTATAAGGTTTTAATTTATGTACAAAAAAATACTACTGATACTGACAATATTTATATGGATTTGTTCTTGTGTTGAACCTTATGACCTTAATGTAAAAAGTAATTTAAGGCTCTTGACCGTAGAAGCCACGCTCACCGATAGCAGCGAAGAACAGGTGGTCAGTATTACAGAATCAGTAAGTTTATCAAGAAATGTTGCCTCAATTCCTATACTGAAAGCCACAGTCGAGTTAGAGGTAAATGGTACAACCAAAATACCATTTACAGAACAAGGTTTAGGGAAATATGCTTTACCAAAAAGTTTTCAAGCAAAAGCAGGCAATACTTATAAGCTTCTTTTCACAAAAGCCGATGGGACAAAATATGAATCAGGCATAGATAAGATGTTTTCTGTTCCCGAAATTATTAAAGTCCATGATAAATTTGTTTTCAATGGTATAGAAAAAAACTTTGGATATGAACACGCCAATTATATATATCTCGACACTAAAGACCCTGCTGATGAAAAAAATAGTTATGTCTGGTCATGGAAATTATGGGAACGACAAAATATTTGTTTTACGTGTGAAGGTGGACGATATTTTGATACGCCTCGACCAGCGGGATGTAAAATAGAAAGAGGCTATGAAGGAGTTACTTACGACTATTATTGTGATGGTAATTGTTGGGAAATGTTTTTTAGTAAAGAATTAAATGTTTTCACTGATATTTATACAAATGGAAATCTGATAGCAAATCGTTTAATAGCCAAAATACCATTTTATAATTCTTCAGGGGCATTAATTGAAATCAAACAACAATCAGTCTCACCGAGTGCTTATCAATATTTAAAATTATTAGCTGAGCAAGTTCAAAATAACGGTAGTTTGGTTGATACACCTCCCGCAGCATTGATTGGAAATATTCATAATATCAACAATCCAAAAGAAATTGTAGCAGGCTTTTTTATGGTTACAGGTGAACGATATGTAAAATACTGGATTGATAGAAAAGACCCCATTGCTCAAAAACTAACACCAACGGGCTTGAGAGAACACTCAATTAGAGAAGAACCTATGGGAGATATACCTGGTCGACCGCCACTTACACCTTGTATTTTGAGTCCAACTCGCACACCTTTCAAACCCAAAGGTTGGATTGACTAAGTTATTGACTAAACAGTAAACTTATTTAACATTATCAGTCAACGAATAAATTCAGTTTAGAAAGAGAAAAAAAATCAATTTTTTCTCTAAATTTGGATGTACTCAGCCTAAATAAAGCAAGTCTTTTGCCTTCTTATAAGTCGTTTAACTTTAGCTATTACTTATTAAGTTTATTTTATGAAAGCGAAAATCATTGTGGCGACTATCGTCTTGGTAGCTTGGCTGAGTGCGTGTGTTGATGTCTTTCAGGCTGGAATCGTTAGCGATTTGACAATATTGGTAGTCGATGCTGCACTTAACAATCTCGATACCGAACAGCATATTTCAATCATGGAATCGGTCAATGCAAAAGGTACAGTTTTTAATATTCCAGTACAAAACGCAAAGGTTGAAGTGTTGGAAAATAATTCAAACCGAATTTCATTCATTGAAAAACGTGAGGGTATTTACGTCCCTCCTGCAAATTTTAGGCTTAAAATCGGGAATACGTATCAATTAGTATTCATGAAATCTGATGGAAAAAGTTATGAATCTGGAATAGAAAAGCTATCAGGAATATCAGAAATCATTAATATACATGATGTATTCGAGATGAATGGTATTCAGAAAGGTGACAAATACCTTCCAGCAAATTATGTATTTATTGATACCCAAGACCCTGAAGACGAAGCCAATAACTATCTCTGGACATGGCAACAATGGGAAAAACAAGATATTTGTATCACTTGTGAAGGTGGAAGATATAATGTTAATACAGGATGCCTTAGACAAGCACAATATCAAGGGCAATTTTTTGACTATTATTGCGAAGGGAATTGTTGGGATATTCTTAAAAATACCGAATTAAATGTGCTAAACGATGTGCTATCAAACGGAAAATTAATTAAAAACCGATTGGTAGCAAAAATTCCATATTATTCAACCAATGGCACACTTCTCGAAATTCAACAACAATCAATTTCAGTAGAAGCGTATAAGTATTTTAAATTATTAGCCGAACAAACCCAAAATACAGGAACTTTGGTAGATACTCCACCAGCAGCTATCATTGGTAATATCAAAAATATCAATAATGCTATCGAACCAGTCGTAGGTTTCTTTTTTGTTACGAGCATAACAAAAAAACGGTACTGGCTTGACCGTAATGTACCTAACACACTTAAAATACAGCCTATTGGACTACGAGACCACCCACTCAACCAAGAGCCACCAATACCAAACGAGTTTGGCAGGCCACCCTTAGTAAAATGCCTTTTAGGCCCAACTCGAACTCCTATCAAACCTGATGGTTGGGGAGAGTAATACATGTCTCTCCCGTTAATTCTTCCAATAAGCTACACAATCAGCTAATTCATCGCATAAATTGCCATTATCCATTTTTAAAATAAAATCTTTCCTTAGAATCCTTATATTTGTCAAAAATACATTTATTCAATTTCTACGATAGTGATAATCAAAAAATTTACATTACTGACCATAGCACTTGGTTTATGGGTGTGTTCGTGTGTTGAGCCTTTTGAGCAAAACATTGAAAGTAATTTACGAATTCTAACAGTTGATGCCACACTAACTGATACTTCTGACGAACAAATTATTAGTCTCTCTGAATCTGTCAATGTGAATGGCTCTGTATTTGCCCAACCACTGCTCAAAGCCAAGGTAGAAATTATTGTTGGAGGTAACGAACGACTAACTTTGATAGAAAAAGGACAAGGTGTGTATGCTTTACCAAGTAGTTTCAAGTTACAAACCAATGTTAATTACAAGCTGGTATTCTCGAAAGCTGATGGAACACGCTACGAATCTACCGAAGACCAAATAACCAAAGTTCCCGAAATTATTGATGTTCACGATGAGTTTGTAGTCAATGGCATAGAAAAAGGCAATAATTTTTACGACCCAGCTAATTATGTTTATCTTGATACTCAAGACCCCGCCCAAGATAAGAACAATTATTTATGGACATGGAAGCTTTGGGAACGCCAAAATGTATGTGCAACTTGCTATAATGGGCGTTATTTCCTAACTCCAGTACCTGCACGTTGTCGTGAAGAAAGAGCTTTTAACGGTCAAACATTTGACTACTTTTGTCCAGGCGATTGTTGGGATATTTTAAATAATAAAGACCTCAATGTTTTTACTGACATATACTCAGATGGGCAACCAATTGCCAATCGACTTATTGCAAAAATACCCTACTATAACGTAAGAGGAGCTTTAATCGAAATCAAACAGCAATCCATTTCTCCAGCAGCTTATCGCTATTTAAAATTACTGGCTGACCAAGTTCAAAACAATGGTAGTTTGGTTGATACGCCACCTGCGGCACTTATTGGCAATATAAAAAATGTAAATAATCCAAGCGAATCTATTGCGGGTTTCTTTATGGTAACGAGTGTAAGAACTGTACGATATTGGATAGACAGAAAAGGGGCTGAAGGCAAAAACATCAACCCAATCGGCTTACTTGACCATCCTCTAAGTCCCGAACCAATGGGCAATGACTTGACTCGTCCGCCTTATGCACAATGTGTTTCGAGTTTGACACGCACCCCAAATCGGCCGAATGGTTGGATAAATTAAATTAAAACATCCAACTTTCTCATTTTCCTATCTTGATACTATTTTTAGAATGAAAAAAATATACTTACTTCTAACTTTTCTTTGTAGCATTGCTGCTTCAGCTCAGGTCAATTACCGATTTAGTGGCTATATCAAAGATACACTTGATGGAAAACCTTTGCCAAAAGCATCTATCAATATTGACTTCGGAAAATTTGGAGGAGTTACGGATGACAAAGGTCGTTTTGATTTATCACTACCTTCGGGCGAACACGCCATTACCATCAAATTTGTAGGCTATCGCCCTTTTCGTGAAGTCATTTACCTAAGAGGAGATATAAGCCGACAATATTTTTTACGTCTGGTAGAAAATGAATTAGAAGAGGTGATTGTATCAAGTAAAGGTGCTGAATCAAATATTCAGCGTCCGCTTTTAGGGGTTAGTCAACTTAGTATCAAAACTTTAAGAAAACTTCCAGCCGCAGTTGGCGAAATAGATATTTTACGTGGGCTTCAAATGCTTCCAGGGGTGACGAGTGTGGGCGAAGCCTCAAACGGTGTAAATATTCGTGGCGGAACTACCGACCAAAATTTGCTTTTGCTCGATGATATTCCGATTTTCAACCCTACGCACATGTTTGGATTGTTTACGGCATTTCCATCAGAAGCGGCTTCGAGCGTAGAAGTTTATAAAGGAAGCACACCCGCAAGATTTGGTGGGCGAGCCGCCTCAGTGATGGATGTTGCTCTACAACAACCTTCGCTTGATAAGTTTAAGATGAGTGGTGGTATTAGTTTTGTGTCAAATCGACTTACACTTGATATGCCAATTATCAAAGAAAAACTCGGTGTAATGATTTCGGGGAGAGCATCCTATAATGATTTTCTTTTGCCTGTTATTTCGCCAAAACTTAATGATATAAAAGCAAACTTTGCTGATTTAGTAGCAAAAGTATTTTGGAGAATCAATACCAAAAACACCTTTACTGCTTCGGGTTATTACAGCAAAGATTTTTTCCAAACAAAACTCTTGGGTGCAATTGGAGCAATCAATGCCACTTCTACTCAATATGATTATAGAAGTAATAGCTTTTCGGCCAGATGGTTTTATGCTATCAGTAATAAACTTAATTTACAAACAACCGTAGTCTCAGCCGATTATGTACCAAAAACTTTGCTTCCAGAACTCAACTCCGATAACAAAGTAGAGTTACTTTCGGGCATCAAATATCAGCAAGCAAAAACCAACCTTAACTACTCAATTGCCAAACAAAATATTGAGATTGGTATCAGTGGGACTCGCTACGAAATAGACCCTGGACAACTCTTGCCAGGCACAAGTAAAAGTGTTTTATCAATCAAAACGCCAAAAGAGTATTCACTCGAAACAGCTATCTATGCCGAGGATGAAATTTCTCTATCTTCAAAAGCAACTGTTTCAGTTGGAGTTCGATATTCTCAGTTTTATGCTTTAGGGCCAGGAACTGTGCAAACTTATGTAGATGGTGAACCACGAGATACTTTTTCGGCAAGAGATACGATTAACTATGGCAAAGGAAAAATCATGCAATCTTACGGCGGGTTCGAGCCAAGAGTGGGTATGAAATATTCATTAAATGAACAAACCTCCCTAAAATTGGGTTACAATTTGATGCGTCAGTATATGCAAGTGGTTACAAATACCACAACTCCTCTACCCACCTCTCGCTGGAAAACATCTGATTTACACATAAAACCACAAGTAAGTACTTTGCTTTCGGGTGGAATTTTCCATAATTTGAAAGGTAATATTTATGAATTTTCGTTAGAAGCCTATTATCGTTTAACCAGTAATATTATCGATTACAAACCTGGTGCTGATTTTTTACTATCGAGTTATCCAGAAACGCAGCTTTTACAAGGCAAAAACCGTTCTTATGGCTTAGAAGTCATGTTTTCTAAGAAAAAAGGTGAAACTACGGGTTGGATAAACTACACGTATTCTCGCTCAATGAATAAAGTGAATGAAGGAAGTGGTTTTGGAGAACAAATCAACTTTGGCAACTGGTACGCAGCTAATTATGACCGTCCACACTCATTTAATGCCTCAGTGATTTTTAATCAAGGTACACACCATGATTTTTCGTTTAATTTCTCATACAGTACTGGCCGCCCTTATACTTTACCCGAAGGATTTATTGTTTATCAAGGGCGTAGCTATCCATTTTATGGTGTACGAAACAATGCACGTCTGCCCGACTACCATCGTCTTGATTTTGCGTGGAATATCTATCAGCCAGGCATGAAAGATAAACGCTTTAAGAGCCATTTTACTTTTACGGTATTTAATCTTTACGGTAAGAAAAATGCGTATTCAGTTTTTGTACGTAGTACAGGTACCGCCATTAGTTCTTATAAATTGGTTGTTTTTGGCTCTCCGATTCCTTCTTTGTCTTATAATTTTAAATTCTAATATTTGTTGGGGCTTACATAAGCCCCAACTTTTTAAAACTCAAGATAAGGCAATAATTTCATAATTGTAGCTTCATCTAATACCTTAATCTGCTTTAAATCTTCTGAATTCTTAAACGCTCCGTGTTGCTCACGATAAGCAATAATTGCTTTAGCTTGATAGTATTTCAAATAAGGATGTCTAAATTCTGAAATGCTCATTTGGTTGATTTTCAACTTTTTAACTCCATTCTTAACAAACCCATATTTCAACAATTCATCAATCGTTTCGGGTGGAAGCCCGTAAGTTTCTTTGATTTGGTCTATACTGACAAAGCCACCTAACATATCTCTAAATTTGATAATTCGTTTGGCGTAGCCCGAACCAATACCCTTGATTTTCATAAAATCGGTTGTATCGCCCGTGTTAAAATCAAAACGAACGGGTTGTTTTGTAGTTGTTTTTGGGCTTGCTATTTTATTTTCAACTGTCTTGTCTTCGCTTGGTGCAGTAGCTGCCACTGTTCGCTCTACGTTTGTAGCTTCGGCTTGTGGCGTGCGTAAAGATTCATCCTCTGCTGATGGCAATGTGATGTAAGGTTCTAAACGCTCATAAGTATCGGGCAGAATACCATAAATTTTAGCAAAATCTTCCTTTTTCCTGAATTTACCACCTTTACTACGATATTTTTCAATACGTTCGGCAATGAATTTTGGCAAACCCAATGATTCAAATTGCTCTACTGAAGCAGTATTTGGGTCGAAATTGAAGTTTTTATAGGCTTTTTTAGCATCATATTTTTGTCCATAACTTGATTGATTTCCGTAAGCTGGTTTCCGATTATCGAGCGAAACAGTCAGACTATCCAGCATTTTTGGCGAAGAAATGACCAAATTCTGTGGTTTCTGACTAAAAAACCAATCAGCCCCAAACATCAGCAAGATTACAAAAATGATGATTCCGAAGATTACAATTACGCCCTTTGCTTCAGCGGGCGACATAGATAGGAGATTACGAACGAAAGTCGTGAGTTTTTTCATAGTTACAGCAGCAAAAATTGAATTATTGGCAAAAATTAAGATATAGGCAAAGTATTTGCAAGGATTTCGTTAATTTTGTGATGAAAATTTATTCAAAAGATGAAAATCAGAAGTCTTACGTTAAAAAATATCGGAGTTTTTGAGGATGAAACCATTTCTTTTCCCGAAAAGCAGGATAAAGATTTGGCCGAAATCCACATCCTTACTGGACAGAATGGAACTGGAAAGACTACGATTTTGCAAGCGTTGGCGGGTGGGGTATCTTTTTCAACTATGGGTGGTATTGATATTTCGGAGATTTATCTTCATGATACAAAATCTACTAATAATTTCAGCAAAAAATTTATAAATAAAGATTCAACTACAACAATATCTTTTGAAAACAATTATGAATTTTCTTTTAATTATCACCCACTCAGCCCGTGGAATGTTCCAAAAAATGAACACTTCCAAAATACAAGAGCATTTGCCTATTCTGGATATAGATTTATTGAACATCAAGAATACATCAATGTAAAAGAAAATTTAAAGTATTACCCACTTTTAAATGCATTAGAGTTTGTAAAGGAGTATGGAGAAAACGATTATACTTTAAATCAATGGTTAGCAAATAATATTTCTAAGAGAAGTTTTGCACGTGATGAAGGAAATGAAGAAAAAGCTAAAGTTTTTGATAGAAATATAAAACTTCTTGAGCAAGTTATTCAAGAAATAATAGAAAAACCAATAAAATTTGAGCCCGTTTACGAAACTGGTATTAAAATCGTTGCAAATATTGAGGGCAAAAAACTTGACTTCGACCTCCTACCCGATGGTTTACGCTCCATCATTTCATGGCTTGGTGATTTAATCATGCGAATGGATGCCTTGAAATGGAAAGACGATTTGCCGATTTTTGAGCGAGAATTTATCTTGTTTTTAGATGAAATAGAAGTGCATTTGCATCCTTCTTGGCAACGAAAGATTTTGCCAGTGGTGCAGAAACTCTTCAAAAATGCTCAGATTTTTATTACAACACACTCACCTTTTATTGTAAACTCGGTTGATGGGGCTTGGATTCACAAAATAGAGCTTACCGATAGAGGTGCAAAAATACATCCAGCCACTGTTTCAGAAAATGGAAATAGTATTAGTTATGTTTTGAGAGAAACTTTTGGAATTAAAGAAGAATTTGGACTTGAAGTAAACAATGATTTAGAAAAATTTTATCAGTTTAGAGATAAATTACTTGCTGGAAATCTCAATGGTTCAGAATATAAATTTATTGAATTATCAAAAAGTTTGGCGGTTCAGAGTCTTGAACTCAACACCATTATTCAGTTTGAATTACGTCAAATCAATAAAGTTTTGAATACCAATTATAGTTTATGAAGCCTTTTTTACGTTCGGAAGCTCCAGACTGGCTAATCAAAAATTGGGAAAAATGGGGCAAACAATTCAAACTTAAAGTTGATAGTACTAAGAAGAAGAATGAGTTTAAGTGGTATTCTTATAAAAAGGAAAAAGTAAATAAACTTTTATACCCAATTCTTCGAGATTTAACCCAAAATCATTGCTCATTTTGTGATGGTTTTCCTCTTCAACAAACAGGAGAAACCATTGAGCATTTCAAACCTAAAAGCAAATTTCCTTTACTGTCTTATCAGTGGGAGAACCTTTATATAAGTTGTCATAATTGTCAGCAAAAATTAGATGAATTCAATGATTCACTGCTACAACCTGACAAAAGTGATTATGAGTTTTCAGAATATTTTATTTTCAACTATTCTTCTGGTGAAATAAAAGAAAACCCTGCTAAATCATTATCAAACCAGCAAAAAGCTAAAGAAACGATAAGAATTTACAGGTTAAATGATTTTGGCCGACCAGAAGATAGAAAAAGAGTTTTTAAGCAATTCAACGATTCAAATAACCCAATGATTGATGATTTTGCTTATCGTTTTATGCTATAATTTAAATTAATAAAATGAGTCAACCAGCCGCAGCTCCTGCAACCAGTCTCCAAGACATTATTAGCCATGCAAAAGAATATGGCTTCGTGTTTCCTTCGTCCGAAATTTATGATGGACTTCAAGCCGTTTATGACTACGGTCAGAATGGCGTTGAACTAAAAAATAACCTTAAAGCAGCATGGTGGAAAGCCATGACTCAGCTTCACGATAATATCGTGGGGATTGATGCCGCTATTTTCATGCACCCGCTCACGTGGAAAGCGTCGGGTCACGTAGATGGTTTCAACGACCCAATGATTGATAATAAAGACAGTAAAAAACGCTACCGTGCCGACCAACTTTTGGAAGGTAAAGCGGAAGAATATGCCAAAGCAGGTGATGCTGAAAAAGCTCAAAATTTGCTCAACGAAATGGGTAGATTATTGGGTGCTGAAGATTTAGAAGGTGTAAGAAACCTTATTATTGCCGAAAACATTGTTTGTCCAATCTCAAAAACGCTAAATTGGACGGAAGTTCGTCAATTTAACCTCATGTTTTCAACCCAAGTGGGTTCGGTTGCCGAAGATTCGAGTTTGATTTATTTACGTCCAGAAACTGCTCAAGGTATTTTCGTGAACTTCTTGAACGTACAAAAAAGTGGTCGTATGAAAGTGCCTTTTGGTATTGCACAAATCGGTAAAGCTTTCAGAAATGAGATTGTAGCTCGTCAGTTTATTTTCCGTATGCGTGAGTTTGAACAAATGGAAATGCAGTTTTTCATTCGTCCTGACACTTCCACAGAATGGTATAATAATTGGAAAGAGACTCGTTTGAAATTCCATAAAGCAATTGGTCTTCCTGCCGAAAAATTAAAGTATCATGACCACGAGAAATTGGCTCACTACGCCAGTGCGGCCGTTGATATTGAGTTTGAATTCCCATTCGGATTTAGAGAAATCGAAGGTATTCATGCCCGTGGAGATTTCGATTTAAGAAATCACCAAGAATTATCGAAGAAAAAACAACAGTATTTTGATGCTGACCTTGACGAAAATGGTAAACCGTACGGAAATTATATTCCGCATGTAGTAGAAACTTCGGTGGGTGCTGACCGTCTATTCTTGGCAACTTTCTGTAATGCTTTCACAAAAGAAACGATTCCAAGCAACGAAGAGGGCAAAGAAGACAAAGAAAGAGTTTACTTGAAATTACACCCAGCTTTAGCCCCAATTAAAGCTGCTGTATTACCACTGGTGAAGAAAGATGGCTTGGCCGAAAAAGCTGAGGCAATTGCCAACTCATTGAAATCATCTTTCCGTACGGTTTATGACGATGGCGGTGCAATCGGTAAGCGTTATACTCGCCAAGATTTAATCGGAACACCATTCTGTATTGCGGTTGATTACCAAACAATGGAAGACGATACCGTAACGATTCGTCACCGTGACTCAATGACGCAAGAGCGTGTTTCGATTGCTGAATTGAAAGAAAAAATCGGCTATGCAGTAAGCATGGAGAGAATTTTAGAAGCTATATAATTGTTACAAATTCCCGTTTCCTTCGACTTCGCTCAGGGAACGGGAATTTATATTTTTCAATTCAAATCATCAGTTTTAGTAGCATCATATACCGACTTGATGGCGGCCATTTCCTTTACCAAAAAGGTTTGTAGTTGTTCGTTAAAATCTTTTTTATCTTCTTCCGAAAGGCTTTCGTATAAACCTTTAAGTTCCTGATTGATTGCCAATTTTTCTGCTTCAGTTTCGGCGTTCATGCCTCTTACATGATATGATTTCAGATTAAAATTTTTCATTTTTTACGTTGGTTATCGGCCACAAAGTTAAAGGAATTCTTCCAAACATCTTTCTCATTAATTAATCACAGATACGTTAAATAAATTTTTGATATATAAAACACCCTTCACTATTGATATATTACAATTTTTACTTAACATTGTCATATCTAATCTTTCACAAATATGCAGGATAATAAACTGCCTGTGCATTATATAATACTTTTCTTATACCTGATTGTAGCCTTCTTTCTTAACACGAATCTACGTATCACGTTAAATGTATTATTTTGCCTATTCTGTAATTTTTTCTATTATGATAATCGAAAAAAAACAATTAATACACAAGATATTTACTTCATAATAAGCTTAATTTGTGCAGCAATAGGCTCATTAGTACCAATCTGGCGGCATCTTCAAGTGGGACTTGTCATAGAAATGCTAATTTCTATATTAATGCTGATGTTCATTCTTTTATGCCTAAAAAGTAAAACTCAATATTTATTTTTAGGTACAAACTGGGGATTAGTACTTGGTATCTTCCTGATTGTTTTATCATTAATCTATTTTACCAATCATTTTCTGCCTTACATTAATGATTTAAATGCTCCTCTTGCAGTAATTTTTGTTTTCATTTTAGGGTTTATTTTTATTATTACACTCATTAGGGCGGTCAATGACACCAACTATTATCAATTTTTTTTTGGTGTCTGTCTTATTATTAGCTCATGCATAGTGGCTGCATTTTCGATTTATCATAATACATTTGCTCTTAATAATTATTTTGAAGATGCTCTGGCTATGTCAGGTATATTTTTTTTGACAAACGGTATGCTAAAAAATACTACCCAACTACAATCATCTGGCAGTTATCAACAACATCATCGTAACTTTTCAATTTTGTACTTTCTGAAAAAGATTTTTTGATAATTGGGGCTTAATTATTGACAACAAGCAACAAAAAGTAAAGCAATCAATCCCACAACTGACCATTAAAACCACAGTCATTTTCGACTATATTTTCCTTAACCATAAAGAAGTCTAAAAGCACACTAAGCCATACCAAAAATTTGTAAGGCTTAGTGCTATATTTTATGGATTTACAACAACTTTTTGCACACATTTCTTATTGTCTTCACCCGTTATTACCACAAAATGAATACCTTTAGTAAGATGTACATCAGGGTGAATTGTGATAATTTTTGACTCATTTTTACTTGCACTAAACGAGAGGTCTTTTCCACTCATATCATAAAGTTTAATTGTTTTTGCTTTAATATTTCTCAAATACAAATTTATTTCATCGCCCTTAGTCCAAGGGTTCGGGAATACTGAACATGTCGGAGCTGTATTAGTAAAATTCGCTTCGATTGCATCAAGATATTTCTTTGTTCCATCTTTGTCGATATAAACTAAACGATAACAATTTTTACCAGCAAATGGCTGATAATCAACACTTTCATAAGTACTTGCAGAGCCATTTGCCTTTATCTCGCCTATTTTTACAAAATTCTTACAATCTTCACTACGTTCTAAGATGTATTTATCAGCTTTGATCTCATAATGGCTCTGCCAATTGAGTTGTACGCTTTGTGTCTCGATTTCTTTACCGCTAAAACTAATTTCTGTAAAATCATTGGCGGTTGCTCCATTTTCTGAAAACTTATTTACATCAAATTGCAAGTAAAAGAAATCTTTGGAGATTTGATTTCCGATAACATTTTTATAAATAACGTAGCTGTCTCCCTCCGAAAAATTATCATTATTTTCAAAACCACAATCTTCTCTGATTCCATCATAGTGTAGAATATTGAAATCATTAATAGTTAGATTTGGTAAATTGGTCGAGGTTTTATATTCATTCAATTCTTCATTTAAATAATAAATACGTAATGAGACATCAGTAGGAAACTCATTCAAAAGAGAGCTTTGAAAATCGACATAGCGAGCCATTAGCTTTGTATCATTTTTGGTGGCTGGAATTGCAGAACTTCCTCGCCCATAATGACGAATCGAAATAGAAACTTTACCCAAATTTAAGCCATTAGGATTAACTGAAGCATAGATTCTCCCTGAATTATCATGCAAGTCAAACCATTTATTTCCTTTCACACTATCAGCCGAAACTTGCAAACAATTGTTGAAGTTATTCTCAAAATTTGCGATACAAGGTGAAATCGAAACTTTGAGTGGTAATCGTTCACTTTCGCAAGAAGCCAGATTCTGCGTGGCTGCAAAATAAATGATTTCACCATCTGTTTTTGTATCAGGTATTGGTGTTTGTCTAAACGCATCTTTAGCAGTTAATGAAGCATACCAAACTACTTTATTTTGTGGCAAAGTAGTTGCTGTAAGTGCAAGACTTGGAGCATTTCGACAATAAGCAATATCGCTAACAATTGGTTTTTCTGGAATCGCAGAAACCTCAATGTTAAACGATTTCCGCTCGCTTTCGCAACCAAAAGGTGTTATTTGGCTCACATAATAAGTGGTTTTATTCAATTCAGTTATATCAATTTTTGGTGTTGTTTTATCAGCAGTTGTATCAGTAGCTGAATCATACCAAAGTAAAGAATTTGTTGCCGAAACAGCCCTCGTTATATCAAAAACTGTATTTTGACAAACGAATTGATTCGTAACTTTGGGTGCAGCTGGGCTTGGTTTTAGTTCTACTTTTAAATCTTCTGTCGAACGATTACATGTTGTCGTTTTATCAATCAAAAATGAGATTCTACCACGATAAGTACCAATTTCGTTGATAATTGCAATACCATTAGCATTGGTTGGAATATCCGTATAAGTACTTCCAGTTTTTTTCTGCCATTGATACATAACCACATTCCCTGTAATACTCAGACTACTGAATGATAATTTACTTACATTTCCATCACAAAGACTCATTGTTGCTAATTTCCCTACAATCTGATTTACTGTCAATATGGCTTCTTCTGAGATGACAGTATTTTTATCGTCTTTTATTATGCAACGATATTTTGTCAAATTCGGATTTTCAGCATTTCCGATATTGCTTATTTTGAGCGAATTAGACGTTTCATTAACCAAATCTATAAAACTTGTTTCGTTCGGCCTTTGGCGTTGCCATTGGTAAGTAAATACACTCGGAGCAGTAGCTGTCACCCTAAATGTCACTGAATTTCCGTCGCAATCGGCCTCTGAAGTTGGTTGTTTAGTAAATTTTAGGCTCGGAATAATAGTGGCAGTAATAGCAGTGCGTTGACCTACACATCCAAAAGCAGATACTTGAGCCACGTAGCGTGTATAGATACCAGCCGCTGTAAATACAGGAGCGACTGTCGAAAATGTAGAAGTAGTTGGAGTGGTGTACCAACGTAACACTTGGTTTTCGACAGGAGTCCCTTCGGCAGAGAATATCAACGTATTTCCTTCATAGATTGGACTTAATGTAGTGTTTTTCGGGGCTGGAGGCAATGCATCCACGGAAACATTTATTACTGCTCTTGGCCCTTCACAGCCTTCGTCAGTACGGTCAGATACATAATATTTGAATACACCTGCTATACTTGTATTAGGTGTTGGAGCTGTTCTAAATCCACTTCCCCCAACCTCTTGCGTGTACCACACAAGGTTTTGAATTGGGCTATCAACTTTTAATCTTACTGCATTTGCATTCTGACAGTAAAACACGCTCGAAACCGAAGGAGCTGGTGGGAAACCACTAACAATAAGTTTGGCAGCATCAGTTGGCTCAGTACATTCAAAACCTTGTGTATTGAATTTGACCAAACAACGATAATAAACTCCTTGCTCATAGGTTGCTTTGGTAAATTTTAAAATACTTGTTGAGCTTCCAACAATTCCATTTCCGTCAGTTAGGTTTGTCCATGCCCCACCCGTACCAGGTCGAGTTTGCCATTGATAACTCATTACATTTCCTGTAATAGTAAAATAGTTTTGTAAATTAAATTCATTGGTAGCTCCTACACATATACCTAAATTAGGCATTGAACCTACCAAAGAATTGACTGTCAATGTCGATATTTCAGAAGTCAAAAACTGTCCATTATTTCCAATAATACAGCGGTATTGGGTTTGGTCTGGATTATTGACATCTCCCACATTTGACACCGCCATTGCCTTAGCATACCAACCTCTGATTCCTTTCCCATCTTCAACTAAATTGACAAAATCAGGGTCATTTGGACGTTTTCGTTGCCATTGATAAGTAAATTCTGCTTTTGATCCAACTGCAACAACACCAAAATAGACTGAATTTCCTCTACAATCAACTTGATTTAATGGTTGCTGAGTGATATGAAAATAATTTAAAACTTTTGCGATGATTGGCAATCTGACGCTTTCGCAACCAGAAATTGGGTCAGTCTGAGTTACCCAGTATGAGTATGTTCCAACAGCCGAAAATGAAGGAGCTGTTGTGGTACCTGTTCCGCCCGACGCACGATTATACCACATTAAAGTAGCGTTTGGAAAGGTTGTTCGAGCAGCAAAAGTTAATGTAGCAGGCGTGATTACATCGTATGTAATAATCTTAGGTTGTGGAGTTGAATTCACTGTGACAAAAAGCGGTGCAGACGAAACATTGAACCCACACTGAGTTGAAGTGCAGCTAACTGTATATGAGGTATTATTTGTTGGCGAAACAGATATTGTAGCAGTTGATTGTCCACTCGACCATGCGATTATCCCTTCGCAATTATTTGCAGTGAGTGTTGTACTTCTATCCAAACAAATCACATTTGTACCTAAAATATTTGGCTTTGAAGCAATTAAAACATTCAATTTGGCACCATTTGAATCATCTTCAGTTGTATATCTGGCACAAGTAGTCGAACCTCCTGTCGAAAAATTTACTTTACAACGATAATACTGCTCATCAGCATTGGTTGCAGCATTAATTGTAAATGTAGTTGCAGTTGCATCTGCGATATCATTCCATGTACCAGATGAGCCTATTCGTCGCTGCCATTGATAGCCTTGAATATTTCCCGAAATAGTCATAGCTGATAAATTAAAACTTGTATTTGCTCCATCACAGATGGTTTGATCTGCCAGACTTCCCTCAACCGAGTTCACAGTAAGTACCGCAACCGTTGAAGTTAAACTGCAAACGGCATTTGAAACTACAACCCTATATTCAGTCATATTTGGGTCAGATGCACTACCCACATCACTAATTGTCAATGCATTAGAGGTAGCAGCAGCGATATCCGTGAAAGTTCCGTTTGGTATTTTCCGTTGCCATTGATAAGTTGTTACCGAAGTTGCGATAACCCTAAATATCACAGAATTTCCATTACAATCTGCTTCGTTTTTAGGTTGAGTTGTAATAGTAGGATACGAATTGACTGTTATCGTAATTTTATTACTATTATTACTGGTACAAGTTCCATCAAAACAAGTAGCGGTATAATCTACTGAAATAGAAGGACTTACGCTAATTATTGCACCCGTTGTTCCATCACTCCAAGTCACAAGACCAGAACAATTTGTAGCAGTAAGAGTGGTAGATTGACCATTACAGATAGTTGCAGTACCACTAATTATAGGTGGATCAACAGGAGTTCCTCCTGAAGCTAACGTGACAGTAGCTAAAGAACTTGTTGTGCTGATACAAGAACTTAGCACACAATTAGCTGAATAACTACCCGCTTCTGAAACTGACAAAGTGCTTCCAGTTTGACCACTATTCCATGTCACAATACCTATACAACCACTGGCAGTTAGAATTACTGATTGATTTGGACAAATAACAACCGAAGCAGGTGTAATTATAGGGGTATTTGGTACTGGATTTACAGTCACCTTCACAACACTCGACACTCCTTGATTACAAGAGCCAGAACCTGTTCCACTGCATCCATAAATTGCTCGGTAGTATTTAATAATTGTAGCCGTTGTATTATTTGTCAGAACTTTGGTAAAGCTTAGCCCACCTACTTGCTCATTAGTGTAGGTACCAGATGGAGTCAATGAAGATTGCCACGTTGGCGTACACATTCCCGAACCTCCAATGACCGTAGCATCTAAACTAATATTTCCGCCCGAACATATTGTACGCTCAGCGGCATCTGTAATTGTAATTTGTGGATCAGGAACTACTTGAATTTGATATACGTTGGATGAAACTGCATTAGCTCCACAAGCATCTGTTACTTTTCGGCGGTAGTAGGTCGTTTCAGTTAATGCAGGCGGGTCAAAAGTTGTTGTGTTCGCCCCTGAAATATCTATAAAATTCTGATTATCGGTAGATGATTGCCATTGATATACATAATCTGCCTTACCACCACTCGCCAAACTTACATTTGAGACCGCTCCTGCATTGTATCCTGAACAGTTAATACCACTTGAAGATAATTCAATACTTCCTCCTGCTAACGCCGGTAAAATCGTTACGCTAAAAGTTTGAGTACTATTACAGCCTGTCGTACTATTTTTAATATTCAAAGTAAAGTTTTGAATACCCGTTCTCGCTGGTGGAATTACTACTAAAATCGGTGATACAGGCAGTATTTCTTCAGTAATCGTTATAAAATCAGGCATTGTTGAGGTCAAACTAAATTTATCTGGAGCATTGGTGGTGACAGTATATGATATACCAAATGTCGTGGCAGTATTACATATATTATCAATGGTTTCGAGTGAAATTGTTGGTAATGGATTTATACTAACTGTTTGTATCAATGACTCAGCACTTATACAAAGGTTTTCTGTACAGGTTGCACTATATGTGCCTGCTGATGAAACACTCAATATGCTTCCCGTTGTGCCAGTACTCCACGTAATCATCCCCGAACATCCATTAGCCGTTAATGTAGTCGAACCTCCCACACAAAAACTGCTATTCCCCGAAATTGTAGGAGCAATTGGAATCGAATTTATAGAAACTACTTTAGTCTGTGAAACTGCACTCACACAATCATTTAAGACACAAGTAGCATTATAAGTGCCTGATGTTGAGACATTTAATGTACTACTGGTCGCACCTGTATTCCAAATCACAACTCCTAAACACCCACTTGCGGTGAGAGTTGTTGAGTTTCCAGAACAAATACTTGTATTTCCAGAAATTATAGGAGCAGATGGAATAGTATTCACTACAACAGTTTGTGTTGTTGATGCCACACTCACACAATTATTCACGACACAAATCGCACTATAAGTACCTGATGATGAAACGTTTATAGAAGTAGCACTCGTACTATTAGACCAAACTACTGTACCGCCACAATCACTTACACTGAGTTTAATAATTGTTCCGTCACATACCATATTATCTATATCATCTGAAATTACAGTCGGAGCATTGGGTATTGGGTTGACCGTTAAATTAAATATATTGGAAGGTAAACTCACACATAAATTTTCAGTACAAGTTGCACTATAAGCTCCCGCTGATGAAACACTTAACGTACTTCCTGTTGATGAATCACTCCACGTAACTGTACCTGCACAACCACTCGCTGTCAAGAAAGTTGAGTTGCCTACACAAATATTTGTATTTCCTGAAACTGTTGGTGCATTAGGAACATAGTTTACTCTAACTCTTACTGATGATGAAATTGAACGTCCACAAGCACTTGAACCTGTTCCCGAACAGTCATAAACCACTCTGTAATACTTAACCAATGGTGTTGACGAGCTATTATTTATAAGCGTTTTAGAAAAACTCAAACCACCTACTTGTTCAACTGAATAAGTGCCAGTTTGCGTTGCCGACGATTCCCAAGTGGCGGTACAAGTTCCTGAGCCACCAATTACAGTTGCTTCTAAATTCACACTTTCACCCGAACAGATTACTCGTTCATTGGCATCCGTTAGCGTAATCTGCGGGTCTGCCACAATTTGAATTTGATGTACATTTGAAGAGTAAACTACTATTCCACAAGCATCAGTTACTTTTCTACGATAATACGTTGTTTGTGTAATGGCAGGCGGATTATAAGTTGTAAGATTTTCTCCAGCAATATCAGTAAAATTTTGATTATCTGTTGATGACTGCCATTGATAAACATAAGCTGATTTTCCACCACTTGCTACACTTCCACTTGAAATTACCCCAGGATTATAACCAGCACAATTGATTGTACTTGATGAAACTTCAATACTTCCGCCCAGCAAAGCAGGCAAAACAGTTAAACTAAAAGTCTGGTTATTAATGCAATTTGTTGTACTATTTTTTAAATTTAATGTAAAACTGTGTGTACCTGTTTTACCAGAGGGTATAGTTATGGTTATAGGCGATACCAACAAATTAGTTTCAGCAGTTGCCATAAAATCTGGCATTGTTGAAGTTAAAGTATATTTATCAGGAGAATTAGTTGAAGATGTATAGGCTAAATCAAAAATTGTTGCAGCATTACAAATACTATTTATAATACCAAAAGTAACAGTTGGGTTTTGATTGACAACTATATTTTGTATTGTAGAAGCTGCACTCATACAACCATTGACTGAACAAGTAGCGTTATAAGTACCTGATGACGAAACTATTATTGAAGTACCACTTGTGCCATTTGACCAAACTACTGTGCCCCCACAATCACTGACAGTTAGCTTTACATTTGTACCTGCACAAACAATATTATCGGCATCATCTGATACTATAGTTGGGGCTGAAGGTATTGAATTTACTATAACCATTTGGGTAGCAGAAGCTAAACTCACGCATATATTTGCAAAACAAGTAGCATTGTATGTTCCTGCTGATGAAACAATTATTGAAGTACCACTTGTGCCATTTGACCAAACTATTGTTCCCGAACAGCCGCTTGCGGTTAAAGTTGTAGAAGCCCCAAAACAGATACTTGTATTTCCAGCAACCGTTGGTGCATTTGGTACTGGATTGATAGTAATACTTGTTGATGCCAATCCACTTTCACAATTAGTATTCAATGAGCATCTAAAATCATAATTAAGTATCGTAGAAGAATTATAGGTTGATGGGCTTATTGAAACTAAACTTCCATTTGTCCAAGAACCATTATTCAAACGATATTTAGCACTTCCAGAAATACACGAAATAGATAAATTAAATCCTGATTCACTATTACAGAAAGTCGTTTTATTGGCGGAGTTTGCAATCGTTGGAGTTTCTGGAATAGCATTTACATTAATAACTATGGCAGTTCTTTCAGTCTGACAGGTAAGAATCGCCGTACTTTGCTGCTCACGAGCTACATAATAGGTTGTAGTTGATGTGAGATTTGGTGTAGCAAAACTTGTACCCGTTTGTGTTTGAGTCAAAGTAGAAGCATCAATAAACCATTTATATATACCAAATGCACTCGGACTATTAATATTTAATGTTTTTATACCACTTTCACAAATATCTCCTATCGGATTTACTGAAACGCTTGGAATATCACTCCAACCTTGCTTGGTTACTGTAATGGCCGCTGTTGCTGTACAATTTCCAGACATAATTGTTATTCTATATGTATCTGAGTTAGCAGACTGAACTGTACTATTCACCGTCAAAGTTTGGCTTGTAGCTGTAGCTATATTTCCAGCTAAATTCTGCCATTGATAGCTATATGACCCATTTCCTCCAGTCGGATTAGCAGTTAAAATTGTTGAGCTATTTAAAACACCAGTGATACAAAAAGCATTTGTTCCCGAAATTGATGCTGAAACACTTGGCGTAACAACAACATCAATTTTTGCTCTTAAACTTTCACAATTATTGGCATCTTTCTGACTCACAAAGTAGCTCGTTGTACCTGTTGAACTTGTCAAAGGGCTTGGAGCAGCTCCACTTGAAGTTCCACCTACAGCATTAGTACCGTACCAAAGTAAAGTATTTGTATTTGTACCTATTGAGGTAGCCGAAAGTGCCGAAACTGTCGAATTTTGACAATATACTACGGGAGTTGCCACTGTCGGTGTTGATGGTAAATCATTGATCGTTACAGTAATAATTGTTTTAGCACTTTCACAGTTAGCTGGTTCACGGCTTTTTTGACTTACCTTATAAATCTGTGTTCCAACAGTGGTTGTATTGGGAGTTGGAGCTGCCCCCAATATATTATCATTTTCATCGTACCATATTAATCTATTAGAGTCTACTGCCGTAGCCAAAAGTACAGTTGCGGTGCTATTTTTACAATAGGCTACTGCTGTTGTGGCACTTGGGGCATTAGGTATGGCATTAATTAATACATTTATTACAGCTCTCGAACTCTCACAGTTATTGGCATTTTTCTGACTTACATAGTAAGATGTTATGCCAATTACACTCGAACTTGGGGTTGGAGCAATAAGACTTGATGTTCCATCTGATGAGCTCGTACCGTACCATAACAAAGAATTAGAACCACTTGCAATAGCCGACAGTATAGTTGTTGGAGCATTCTGACAATAATTTATTGCATTCGTAACAGTCGGTGTAACGGGTGTATCATTGATTTTAATAGTAAAAATTTGGTCTGGCGAGATACAGGTCGTGCTGGAGTTTTTTACTGAAACAATAAATTGGTAAGTATTGGGTGTTGCATTCGCAGGAATTGTAACATCAATTGGCGAACTGCCCATTGTGGCATTATTAATTGCTAAAAAATTACTCAAAGCTGGATTTCCCACTGAAATGCTATATTGATTTGGTGAATTTGTGGTAGCCGAAATGGGTAAACTAAAACTCGTAGCACTATTACAAATATCAGCCACACTGCCCAAAGTAATAGTTGGAATAGGATTTACTATAACTGTTACTGGCGTACGAATACTTTCGCAAGTGGTATTACTATTATATACACTTAAATAATAAGTATATGTACCAACGGCTAATGAAGTAGTTGTATAAGTTGCTGCTGTCCCTAAAACTGTCGTTGAAACATTGGTTTCATACCATCTAAAACTTTCATCTGCATTTAAGGTTGAAGTTGCAGAAAGCGTTACGGTTCCGACATCACATCGAGAGGCATTATTGGCAGTTGGAGCGATTGGTAAAGCGTTGACGATCAATTTACCCGAATTATTAACAGAACTTACCACTTGAGTTTTTGTACAAGTACCTGTCCCTGAGTTTGTTACGGTCGTAAATACTGCTCTTACTCTATAAAATGTGTTATTATCTAAAAAAGGAACATTCGACAACGAAAGAGTATTGGTGGTTGTTCCAATTATGTTGGGTGAACTATCATTCAAATCGCTATATGAGCCAGCCGTAGTTTCAACAGTACCTTTTTGCCATTTAATAGAAGTTGTGATTCCTACAAAAGTTGCTAAAAAAGAAGTACTTCCGCCTGTACAAATAGCTGGTGAATCTGCAATATTATTTATTGAATTAACTGATAAAGTTGCTTGATTTGAGATTATCGAGCAAGAATTTGCATCAGAAACAACACATCTATAAATGCTCAAATGCGGATTTTCGGCATTCCCGATATTTTTAACTTTTAATTCAGAAGTTGTCGATGTACTTGTTATAACCAAGTTTGTTGTGGCACTTACAGTCAAGAAATCTGCATCACTGGGCTTCTTACATTGCCATATAAAAGTACTTCCTGCAGAAGCGGCTATTGTAAAGTCGACAGTATTTCCATCACAGTCTGTCTGAGAAATTGGTTGGAGTGAAATACTGGGGCGTTGAGGAGTTAGCGTAATTCCTGAGGTAGGTAAAGTGTTTAGTCCACCACAATTTGTAAATAAACAACGTACCTTTTTGGAGGTTGCTAAGCTGTTCAATGTCAACGAAACAGTCTCTCCAGCAATATTCATTGAGCCGCTTCCCCCCGAAATATTTGACCAGTTTCCCACCGAAATCTCTTCCTGCCAAATATATCTATCTGCCCCAATAGCAGCGGCGGTCAGAGTTACATTAGTTCCTGAGCAAAAGGCGGCTGGTGTCAATGGTTGGGTAGTAATATTGATAGGATTGCTAACCGTAAAAATTGCTTTATAATTTGCCCCCCCAACATTCTGATAGTGAGTTCCACTTCCTCCACTATAAGTAAAATCCGCACTCGAATAAACCTCAATGGTATAAGTTCCATCGGCCAAACCTTGCAAAATGTTAGTATTTACACCTGCATTTGTCCATTGTTGGTCACCAGAACCATTTAGATTAATATCAAAACCAAGATTTATTGATGTAAAACCAACCAAATTGGGGTCCGTCCCATTTTTATAGACACGGTAATGCAAATACCCATTCAAAATATCATCCGTTCCATTTTTATAGGTTTTATTCTGTCCTCCCTTTATTACAAGTGAGTTTACACACGAAAATACACCCAAATTTAAACCGTGAAAATCAGGGTTTCCTGTGGATGCGAACAAATCATAATAATTAGCTGACCCTCCATTAGCTTGAACAATTACATAAGATTCAAATATGCCACTTCCCGCAAAAGTTGAAGTCGAACACAGCTCTAAAATTATAAAAACAGCAATAAGTTTTTTTGTGAATGAAAGGAGAACATTCTTCATAAATAATAAGTTAAATTTTTACAGCAAAGTTTTATAAGGCGATCATTTATCTCCGCCACAACCATCAATAAATGCTTCGAAAACTGCCCCCTGCTCTACTTGAAAGCCAGGGTTTAACAAGATTTTCTTGGCTGCATCATATTTGGCATTTGCTCCATTTTCGAGCAAATTAGAGGCTGAAATTGTATTAGGTGATTCAAACTTCAAAATACTCCCATTCGGCAGTTTTTTACTTAAATTATAGTCAAAGCATGGAGGTTCGCCTTGTATATAGACAGTGAAACTTTTAGGAGGTAACGAAATAAAAATTCGATTTTGAGAATCGATTGTAGTGCTTAAAGTTGTAGATTTTTGAAGAATATCGGTAAATTTTGTTCCTGCTGGATATCGCCCATTGTTTGCAATCAAATGATTGACTTTCAAGCTATCTTCATCAAAGTTGATCGCAACAATTACTTCACGCTTGCCCACACTTCCTGTTGAATCAAGTTGGTAAATCAAGCTTCGCCAATGTTTACCTTTTTGATAAAAATTTGGAGAAGGGACAGGGTTCAACGCTCCGCCATAATGATTGAGGTAATAAACAGCTTGCGAACCATTGATAAATCGTTTTTGAATTTGTAAGAGTTGGTCAATTTCTTTTTTCAAAGGTTGCAAGCCTGTCGGATGATAATCAAAACCGTAGGTATCAGTACCATAAGTAGTATTATGAGCTGGATAACCATAATAATCTGGATAAAAGACCGTAGGCACACCCAATTGATTATTTGTCAAAATATAAGCATACGCCAAAATCGGATTTTGCCAAATCAAAGCATCACCATAAGTCGGATTCGAACTTCTGAAATCGTGGTTATTCACAAAGGTCACCAAGTTGAACCCACTCATACCACGTCCATCTCTGAAACTATTATAAAAAGCATTTCGAGCATCCGCACCATTATCGCAGGCTTGCTTAAGGGCATCTCTTAAAGCAAAATCAAATACTTTTGGCTGAATGGCCGTTCGAGCAGCCGTACTCATCGAAGCGTTTACATCAGCTACCCAATTTTGTATCGCTGGATTTTCTTGACCGTACCACTCACCTACTACCAAATCAGGAATTTTATTGGCATTATACATTTCGGTCAGCATTTTCCCAACAAAATTTGCTTCAAAATGCTTGATAGCATCCATCCTTAGGCCTCTTACTTCCAATTCATCATACGCCCATTTTGTCCAAGCAATCAAGGTATCACGAGCCATTGATTGATTATGATCATAGTCATAAAAATAATCCATGCTTTGCATACTCCATTGAGGGCCAATACAAGTAGTTGTCGCCCCGCCCGTTGAACTTGCTCCACCTTCGTTCCAATTTGGTCTGAATGACTTCCAGTTACTTCCACCACGTCCACTTGGCAAACCCGTAAAATCTGTAAATGTCTGAAACTGAACTTTATAGGTCGAAGAATTCCAGTTTGCAGGATTAGCAATATCTGTGCTACCAGTAGTGTACCAAATCTTCGAGATTCGGTGGTCGGTATAATCACCGCAAAGATTTATAGCTTGAATAACTAAGGTATCGCCATCAGAATTATAATTATTGGCATCAAGTGTAATTTTAAATTCATCAACATCATTCGTAAAATCAAAAGTATTCCAATAGCCTTGCTTCAGATTCGTTACATATTCAGCACCAGATGCAGCAATATCTGAGTTAACTGTAATAGCTGTATTTTTCGGGTTGCAACCACTCGCAAAATCCCAAGCCTGTCCGCCACCTGCTTTAGTTGTAGTGGCAAAAAACATAATTTTCTTACCAACATATCCGCCCGAACGAGAACCAATACTCACATAATATGTACCTACTCCCAAACCAGTTGAACCACCAACGGGAATTATCATGCGTACTCGGTCAGATGGAAATGGTGATTTGTAAGAAGTATTGGGGCAAGAACCATCATTTCTTCCTGCATAAAACAACATATACTCTTTTACGGCATTATTAGCTTCGGGTTTTCCACCATCACGATGATTATAAACCATATCGCCCACTGGCTTTAGATTATTTGCCGTAAAAGTTGCCACCATATCTTTGATTTCTTGCTTAGTTCCGAGCGAAGTTTGCGTAGAATTCTGTCCAATAAATAAATCTTTTGGGTCATAGCCTCCCGACTTATTTCCATTGCCTGCAAATGGTGGAAACCAAATATGTGTAAAACCAGCCGCCGAAAGTTCGGGAGCTTTATTTTTGAGCGTATCTGACCAATTATAGCCTTGCCCAGCTTTGGGATAATCCCAATAAAAACCTTGAAGAAGCACCTGCTGTGCAAAAATAGAAGATATGCCTCCGAGATAAATCCAGAGGAAAAGTGTGAAGCTTTTCATTTTAATTATTTGGTTATAAGTATTTTCGTTAAACCAAACTTAGGATAAATGTTGCGTGCATCCAAGTAAAAAATATACTTTTTTTATATTTTATATAATTAAATTAAGATTATATATAAAAAGCGAAGTCTAACTTCATAAAATCAATAAACAAAAAAGCCGTCTCAAACGAAACGGCTCTTTGTGTACAACCCTAACCACTATGATGAAACATAATCTACTTAATATATTTACGCTGGCCGAAGTTTCGACCAATGCTCAAAAATTTTCCTATTTCTAAAAAATGATAGAGTTCATAAACTCCCAAAGCAAACAAAACCCCTACTAATAAAAATTGTAGTGGATAAATCATGATTAAATGACCAAGACTTGTATAAATTTGTAAAAACATAACGCTTCTTTTTTGGGTTATTTGAACATAACAAAGGTCTGAAAGTATTTTTGATAATTTTAGCGTAAAAACCCCTGATTTTTAGTACGTATTTTACGGTACTTCTACTTACGTATTTACCACTCGGACAGTTTTCCTTTCTTAAAAACTATTTTATTTCACGCTCAAATAAGCAACAAACAATGAAAATAAACATCGAAACCGCTGTAGATCAATCGGTTAGTGACGTATGGAATCAATTTGACGATAAATTACTCCTCAAACTATCTCCACCATTTCCTCCTGTGAAACTTATATCCTTTGGACAGAAAGTTGGTGAAAAAGTTACATTTGAGCTAAACTTTTTTATTATACGGCAAGTTTGGGTGAGTAAAATCACCGATTCTTATTTATCGGTAGCAGAATCATACTTTATTGATGAAGGAGTTCAGCTTCCTTTTTTCCTAAAATACTGGAAACACAAGCATCGTATTGTGAAAGATGGCAGTACAGGAAGTAAAATTATTGACGAAATTGAGTTTCGCACGCCCACTATTTTGACAGATTACATTTTTTATCCTATCTTGTATCTTCAATTCCTTTATCGCAAACCAATTTATCAGCGAATTTTCAAAACCCCTAACCCCTAAAGGGGAATAAAAGTCCCTAAAAGCTGATGTTGGTTGACTAAAATATGACCAAAGAAAATACTTAAAACTCCTTTAGGGCAAGGAGTAAATCAACTAACTAAACAGCACATCCTTTAGGTGGAGGATGTATTTACCACTATGAAATTAAACATTACTTGGAAAATCTTCATCGGCATGACGCTCGGTATCATTGTCGGTTATTTCATCCACAATCATTTTGATTTAGGGCAATTTGGCATCAAAGATGCCGCATTGCTTACACCCGAACAGGTAAAAGCTAATGAAGGCGTAAAAGATTGGAGTTCGTATCTGCAATTGCTTTCAAAGATTTTTTTACGAATGATTCAGATGATTCTGGGGCCATTGGTACTTTCTATTTTGGTTGTTGGAATTGCCAAACTTGGAGATTTCAAAGTAGTTGGTCGTATCGGTCTTAAAACATTGGGTTATTTTTATTTTGCAACTATTCTCTCGTTGGTAGCAGGTATGGTAGCCGTAAATATCATGAAACCAGGCAAGGTAATGACCCTCGATTTGCCAAGTACTGGCACAGATACGGGAGTGGAAGCCAAGAAAATGACGCTCGAAAACTTTATTACACACGTTTTCCCGAAAAGTATTTTTGAAGCACTTTCAACTAACGAAGTGCTACAAATTGTCGTATTTTCATTGTTTTTTGGCGTAGCATTGGCCGCCATCGGCGAAAAAGGCAAAAGCGTAACCAAAGCACTCGATGCCATTTCGGAAGTAATGTTTAAGATTGTAGGCTACGTAATGACATTTGCTCCCTATGCAGTATTTGGTTCGGTTGCTGCCGTTATCGCAGCTAAAGGTTTAGGCGTTTTAGGTGGTTATTTGTATCTAATCGTTTGTTTCTTCGCAACGCTTGCCTTTTTCATATTCATTGTCTTGTGGGTAATATGTCTCACCCAGAAAATTGATTATTGGAAATTATTGAAATACGTAAAAGACGCACTTTTCTTATCATTCAGTACGGCAAGCTCAGAGGCTTCTATGCCGCTACAAATTGAGCAATTGAAGAAATTCGGAATTTCAGAGCGAATCATCAGTTTTGTTTTACCGCTTGGTTATTCGTTCAACCTTGACGGCTCAATGATGTACATGACTTTTGCAACAGGCTTCATTGCCCAAATCTACGGTATCGATCTAACACTTGGCCAACAAGTGACGATGTTACTTACGCTCCTACTCACAAGTAAAGGTATTGCGGGCGTGCCACGTGCGTCATTAGTTGTTATTGCAGGAACACTCACGATGTTTGGACTTCCGCAAGAGGGTATTAGCTTAGTTTTGGCGGTTGACTGGTTATTGGATATGGGTCGCTCAGCAACTTCGGTAGCAGGAAATGCCGTTGCAACGGCAGTTGTGGCTAAGTGGGAAGGAGAATTGAATGAAGCTGCATAAAATTCAGCAGTTTAGATAACATAGTTTGAGCCACTATTTTTGCTAAGATAGTGGCTCAAATTTTTAAAATAATCAAATTCTACAAAACAGCTATCAACTCTTCAATAAACTCATGAAAAAAACTTTTATTTTACTGGTAGTAAGCATATTATCAATTACAGCAAAAGCACAAACGCTAACGATTGCACAGCAAGATTCTGCTTTTGTGAGAGAAAACTACACAAAAACCCAAGTACAAATCTCAATGCGAGATGGGGTAAAACTTTTTACCAATATCTATACGCCAAAAGATGCTTCTCCCAATAATACTTACCCGATTGTGATGCAACGGACTTGCTATGATGTTGCTCCATATGGAAAGGAAGAATACCCTAAAATGTTATATTATTCTCGCTATATGATGCGAGAAAAGTTCATTTTTGTTGACCAAGATGTGCGTGGCCGCTGGATGTCGGAAGGAGTATTCACCAATATGACACCTCATATTCCTAACAAAACAAAGCCAACTGACGTTGATGAAGCGTCAGATACTTATGATACCATTGATTGGTTAGTGAAAAACGTTCCAAATAATAATGGTCGAGTTGGACAATATGGCATTTCGTACCCTGGGTTTTATACTATTGCAGGAGCTTTATGTGGGCATCCAGCCTTGAAAGCAGCTTCACCACAAGCACCAATTTCTGACTTTTTCTTTGATGATTTTCACCATAATGGAGCTTTTACTCTGGGTTATGGTATGACTTTCCCAGTTTTTGGTGTACAGCACCCTCAACCAACGCCCAATTCGTGGTATGATGATAAATTTCCAAAACTCAATACTGTCGATGGTTTTGATTGGTATAAAACAATGACGCCTTTAAAGAATTTCAACAAAGTGTATGGCGATAATTTCTTTTGGAATGAACTTGTCGAACACCCAAATTATGATGAATTTTGGCAAAAACGAAATATCCTACCACACCTAAAAAATGTCAAAAATTTACCTGCAATCATGGTAGTTGGCGGTTGGTTTGATGCCGAAGATTTGCCTGGCCCATTGAATATTTACAAAAATTTAGAGAAATATAATGTAAATGCCTACAATACAATCGTAATGGGACCTTTTGGGCATGGAGATTGGGCTCGTGAGCGTGGACATCATTTTCACTCAAATGTTTATTTTGGTGACAGTGTTTCTACCTATTTTCAGAAAAATATGGAATTGAAATTCTTCAAACACTTTTTAAAGGAATCGGGAGATGGAAAAACTGGTTTACCTGAAGCATATTTATTTGATACTGGGAAAAAAGAATGGCGTGAATTTGCTGAGTTTCCAGTAAAAACTGCTCAAAAAATTGATTTTTACCTAAATCCAAATGGTAAATTATCAAATAAAATGACAGGAAAAGGATTTGGAGAGTATATTTCTGACCCATCAAAGCCAGTACCATACACCGAAGATCCAAAGCAAATTACAGGCTTTAGTCCACGAAACTATATGAGTGAAGACCAACGTTTTGCAGGCCGCAGAACTGATGTGATGACTTACGAAACTGAAGTTTTGACAGAAGATATTACACTCGGTGGCGAAATTATGGCAAACCTTAAAATTTCAACCACAGGAACGGACGCTGATTTTTTTGTTAAATTGATTGATGTTTACCCTGGTGACGAACCTAACTCTCCATATACACCCAAACATATTACGCTGGGTGGCTACCAACAAATGGTACGTAGTGAAATTATGCGTGCTCGTTTCCGCAACTCGTTCTCAAAACCAGAACCTTTGGTGGCCAATAAGAAGACTGACATTAATTTCCGTTTACAAGATGTTTTGCACACATTCAAAAAAGGACATAAAATCATGATTCAAGTGCAGTCAACGGCCTTTCCTTTGTTTGATATTAATCCTCAAAAATATGTACCAAATATCTACAAAGCAGAAGAAAGTGATTTTCAGAAAGCAACGCATCGCATTTATGCAGATAGCAAAATTTCAGTAGAAGTATTGAAATAGTTATCAAACAAAAACGCCTCATAATCGGCGAGTCGTCGGACCGTTGATTATGAGGCGTTTTAATATAATTCTTTCTATCAAGCTCCTTCCAGTTTATCCAAAATTAGCTCTTCGATATATTCTCTAATTGAATCAATTTTTATTTGTGTAACAACGTCTTGTGCGAAAGCTAAAAGTTGTAAACGAATCGCTTCTTTTTTCGGAATACCTCTCGACTGCATATAGAAAATAGCTTCGTCGTTCAACTGTCCAGTAGTTGTTCCGTGCGAACATTTTACATCATCCGCCCAAATTTCTAATTGAGGTTTGGTGTTCATTGTTGCCTCATCAGAAGTCACTACGTTACGACAATTTTGGTAAGCGTTTGTTTTCTGAGCATCTTCTCTTACGAAAATCTTGCCATTGAAAACACCCGTCGATTTGTCCATCAAAATACCTTTGTAAAGCTCGTGGCTTTCACAATTTGGTTTTCTGTGGTCAACAACTGTGTGATTATCAACGTGTTGCTTGCCATTTGGCACGTACAAGCCAAATAAATGACTTTCAATATGCTCGCCATCAAGTACTACATTGAGGTTGTTTCTTACGAATCCACCATTCAAAGTTGCCGTTGCTGAATAAAAATAACTACGTCCTTTTTGGTAAACTTGTGTAGTACCAATATGGTAAGATTTATCGCTTTCACTTTGCACTTTGTAGTAATCAACCATTGCCGACTCGTCAACGATGATTTCGGTAACAGTATTTACAAACGCAGCACCGTCGCCCACTGTGCGATACGCTTCAGCAATTTTTACTTGTGAATTTTTGCCAACAATTATCAAGTTACGAGGTTGCGAACCAACGTTTGAAGTACGCACATCCGAGATAAATCTTAAAATAATTGGCTCTTCAACTATCTTATTATCAGCTACTTGAACGACAACTCCATCATTGGCAAGAGCTGTGTTTAAAGCCGTGAAAGCATCCGTTTCGTAATTGGCATATTTACCGAAATAACCTTCGATTAATTCTGGTTGTTGAGCCAATGCTTCCGAAAACGGAATAACTTTTAGCTTATTTTCGGGAGTAGCAATTTGCGAAAGTTCGGCATTATACACACCGTTGATAAAATACAAAACGTTTCCAGTAAGGTGTGGCAACGGAATCTTATCAAGGTCGGCTTGATTAAAATCGGTTTTTGTATGAAAATCAAACGTTTGCTTTACTAAATTGCTCACATTTGAGTATTTCCATTCTTCATGACGAATAGTTGGAAAACCTAATTTATCGAAATTTTGCATCGCTTCACCACGCAGTTGATGAATCGGCAAAGCGGCTTTTCCATTCAATTTTGCTTGTGACAACTGAAAATCAGCGATTAATTCTGCTTTTAGACTTGATGCGTCTTTATTTTCTATCGAACTCATTATTCAAAATTTTCTATAATCAATTTCTCCGAACAATTTCGGAAAATTGTTCTACAATTCTGCAATTGCTTCTAATTCTACTTTATACCCAAAGTGCAATTCAGGCACTGGAATGATTGAACGTGTGGGGCGATGTTCTCCGAAAAATTTTGCATAAAGTTCGTTCACAATTCCCCAATTTTCTCCGCCTGAAATATAAACCGTTGTTTTTACTACATTTTCAGAACTCAACCTTACTTCCTGCAAAATTTGCGTTAAATTATCAAAAACAACCTTTAATTGCTCTTCAATACTCGACTCAATTGGAAGTTTTTCGGCCGTTTTGATTTTTATGGGCAAAATACCCGAAGTAAAAAGAAGCCCACCACTCACAATCGCTTGCGAATAATGCCCCACAGGTTTTGGACTATCTTTAACTTGAATTTTCTGCATAAAACCAATTTTGAATGATAGAATGAGTGAATAGCGGAGTTTTGAATATTCTATCATTCACTCATTCTATCATTCATTCATTGTATATTAAGCCACCTCAAGAGCATCAACTTCATTCTTAATCCAATCGTAGCCTTTTTCTTCCAATTCGAGAGCTAATTCTTTTGTTCCCGATTTTACGATACGGCCTTTATAAAGTACGTGTACGAAATCTGGCACGATATAATCGAGTAAACGTTGGTAGTGAGTTACGACCACAAACGAACGTTGTCCATCACGTAATTGGTTTACGCCTTCGGCAACAATACGAAGAGCATCAATATCAAGACCTGAATCGGTTTCATCCAAAAGTCCGAGAGTTGGCTCAAGCATGGCCATTTGAAAAATTTCGTTGCGTTTTTTCTCTCCACCCGAAAAGCCTTCATTGAGTGAACGTTTCAAGAGAGCATCGTCGATTTTTACCAATTTTGCCTTTTCTCTCATACGCTTCAAAAATTGAGCGGCATCAAGTGGTTCTTGACCATTATATTTACGAATTTCGTTGAGAGCCGTTTTCAAGAAATTGATGGTTGTAACACCTGGAATCTCAACAGGGTATTGGAATGCCAAGAAAATACCTTCAGCAGCACGTTTTTCGGGAGCTAAGTCAAGTAAATCTTTTCCGTTAAATGTAACCGAACCGTCGGTCACCTCGTAGTCTTCACGACCTGCCAAAACCGAAGCCAAAGTACTTTTACCTGAGCCGTTTGGCCCCATGATAGCATGGACTTCACCCGGCTTGATTTCTAAATTGATTCCACGTAATATTTCTTTTTCCTCAATTCTGGCGTGTAAATTACTGATAGTGAGCATTTTATTTTTATTGCTTATGATAAACTTAATAGGTATGTGCGAAATAAAATAACAAAATAGATAGGTTTTAGTTCGCAAACAATTCGCAAAGATACAATCAAAATAGCCAAGATGCTATTCTTAATTATAATAACTCTAAATAAAGCATTGTTGTTCCTTTTTTCTTGGATTTTTTATATGTTTTCAAGAAACTACTTCGTAAACCTTCACAGGTAAAGCTTTATTTTTGAGATTGATTTCACCTACTTCTTGGCACGTAAAAGATTCTTTTACAATCATGTAGGCTTTTTCACTCAATAATATTTGACTTGGCTGGGCAGCAGACTGCAAACGTTGGGCAGTATTTACAACATCACCGATAACGGTATAGTCCAATCGTCGGAGTGATGCCGAGCCAATATTTCCCGAAATGACCTCGCCAGTATTGATCCCAATTGAAACCTTTGGCGTATATTTTATATGGCTTGGCAAACTTTCTTCGATAGAATCTATTCTTGTTCTTACAGCCAATGCCGCTTCAATGGCACGGTCGAGATGATATTCTCCCTTAAAAACTGCCATTACTGCATCACCCATAAATTTATCAATGTGTCCGCCTTGCTCCATGATTTCTTTGACCATCGCATCAAAATATTTATTAATGAGATTGACAACAATATCGGGCGTTTCTTTCTCCGAAATGGCCGTAAAACCGCAAATATCAACAAATAAAACGCTGGCTTCGATGGTTTCGTTGGCAGTTAATGAAGATTCAAATTCGTGGCTTCCCATAAATTTCAGTACATTTTCATCAACATACATTTTCAAAATATTATTTTCTTTGATTGCTTGAAGCGTTTCTCTGATTTGAATAACGTGCTTGAGCGTTTTCTCGACAGTTAGTTCCAAATCTTCAAAATTGATGGGTTTACACAAAAAATCAAATGCTCCTCGATTCATGGCCACTCTAATATTATCCATATCGCCATAAGCAGAAACGATTACTGATTTTAGCAAGGGATTTTGCTCGGCCAATTTTGTAAGCAATGTCAAACCGTCCATTTCGGGCATGTTAATATCGCTCAATATCATGTCAATATCTGGATTCTCCTGCAAAAGACGCAAGGCTTCTGCACCGTTGGCAGCAAAGGAGAATTCATATACTTTTTCTCTGATTTGTCGGCGGAATTTTTGTTTGATGAGGATTTCTAAATCGGCCTCATCATCAACAACCATTATTTTGGCGTTCATAGTGAGCTTTGGAGTTTTTGTTTGAGTTCGATGAAGTCGAGTGGTTTTGTCAGGAAATCGTTCGCTCCCAAAGCCAATGCTTGGTCATGGCTTTGAGCATCGCCGTAGGCGGTTATCATCATAATTGTTGGCGGTGAAGTAGGCGATTTCGAACGAATTTGGCGTAAAAGTTCAATACCACTCATGCCTGGCATATTAATGTCGGAAAGTATCAGCACTGCTTCTAAATCTTGGTCTTTCAGAAATTCCAAAGCTTCCTCGCCCGAACCACTGAATGCAAAATCAAATTCTCCCGCACGGATTTCTCGGCGAAAACGTTGCTGAAACAGCGTTCTGACATCTTCTTCATCATCAACGACTAATATTTTCATGGGAATATGAGCTATTTTATTTCTATTGAAATTGCTTTCAAATATAAGGTAATTTAATGATAAATGTAGTTCCTTCGCCTTCAATGCTTTCGACTTCGAGCATACCGCCATGACCTTTTGTAATAATATCATAACTCAACGAAAGCCCCAAACCTGTGCCTTCACCTGTGGGTTTGGTGGTAAAGAATGGTTGAAAGATTTTGGCTTTTATTGCTTCTGGCATTCCTGTTCCGTTGTCTTTCACTCGAATTTCTATAAAGTTATCCAACTTTTTGGTAAAAACAATGACCGTTGGTTTATATTGCCCTTGTTGAGACGTTGCATACAACGTCTCGACGGTGTTAAGGTTTCGTTGGTTTACCGCATAAAACGCGTTATTGAATAAATTCAACAGAACACGACCAATTTCCTGTGGAATTACTGCTATTTTAGGTAAATCTTCGTCAAATTCTGTTCTAAAATTTGATTGAAAATCTTTATCCTTTGCCTTCATACCATGATAACTCAGACGTAAATATTCATCCGACAAATTATTGATATCAGTCAATTCCTTTTCTCCTGTTCTGGTTCGGGAATGTTCGAGCATTCCTTTCACTATACTACTTGCTCGCTTGCCATGATGGTTGATTTTCTCTTGATTTTGACCTAAATCGGTCAATAATTCTTCGATATATTCTTTGTCTAATGCTGGTCGATTTATTTCTTCTTTTAAATCTTGGGCTATACCTACACTTAATTCTGAAAAATTATTTACAAAATTTAATGGATTTTGTATTTCGTGAGCAATGCCTGCTGTTAGTTCGCCCAATGATGCCAGTTTTTCCTTTTGGATGAGTTGTGCTTGAGTGCTACGAAGAGTTTCTAAGGACTCCTGAAGTTGGGTACGCTGTTGGTAGATTTCGTCACGTTGGTGTTGAAGTAGGGCATTGGCTTTTTGTTTTTGACGGTTGTTGCGATAAAGAAAAAAGCTAATCATAGAAACAAAAAATAAACCACCAAGAGAGGCATAAAGCCTGAGATTATTGGTATATTCTGATTTGGTTTTTTCTAACTCCCATTTTCGCTCTTTGTCCTGATACTCCAAGTCCAGTAATCTCTGAATATCTCCTTGTTTCTCGGCCGCTTCGATGGCATTGATAGCTATTCTATAGTAGGTAGCGGCTTTTCGATGGTTATTGAGCTTATCATAAATGGTAGCGATTCTAAAGCCGAAAAGCTTTTTTCTATGTAATGAATCATCCCTTACAGAACCTAATTGATAGGCTAATTGAGAATAGTGAAGAGCAGAGTCAAGCTGATTGAGTCTGAAATAAACATCACCAATTCCAAAGGTTTTTTCCATAATATTTCTTTCATCGTTGAATTTTTTGTAAAGTGTCAACGCTTGTCTAAGATAGTCCAGTGCTTTTGGGTAAGATTTTTCAAAAGAATAAATAAACCCTTTAGCCGCTAAGGCATCGGCTCTTTTTCTATCATTTTCTGGATTAAGTTGGAGCGATTGGTCTATGTAGTAAGTAGCAGAGTCTAACTGTCTAAACCCTGCCCTGAAGTAGGTTACACCTATCCTATTTAAAGTACTAATTAGTTCTTGCTTATTGTTGATTTTTCGGGCAAGTTGTTCTATTTTAAGATAGTTGTCGAGTTCTTTACGAAAATCTTTTTTCACAAAATAAATCGTTGAGAAGCCTCTCAAACTTTTGATAATGCCCAGAGTATCATTTAGTTCTTCGTAAATTTTAAGGCTTTTTTGGTAATTACTAATCGCCGTTACAACATTAGAATTTGCATAATTGATATTACCCAACAATAATAATGCCTCTGCCTCCCCAGTTCGATAATTGTTTTTGGAACTTAGTACACGTACCTGATTGATGTAGTACATTGCACTGTCCACATTACGGAGGGGCGAAGGAAGTCCAAAGGCTTCGCCTAATTGGAGCAACACACGTATTCGGCTCGTATCGGGTTTAGTGATAGCAAGGTGTTTTTTAAGATTGACAATGGTCTGTCGGCTTTGACAAAAGCCTAAAGTACAAGTAAAAATAAACAAGAAAATAAAGGATAATCTTTTCATTTTCAGTTGTTTTAAATCGGTAATTTAATGATAAATGTTGTTCCTTCGCCCTCCACGCTTTTACACTCAATCGTACCGCCATGTCCTTTGGTGATAATATCATAGCTTAAGCTCAAACCAAGGCCCGTGCCTTCACCTGTGGGTTTAGTGGTGAAAAATGGTTGAAAAATTTTTACTTTAATGTTTTCGGATATTCCTCCTCCGTTATCTTGTACTTTAATCTCGATGTCATTTCCTATCTTTTTTGTTGAGACAATTACCGTTGGTTTATATTCCATTTGCAATTTGGTGGCATTGCGTTGATTTATGGCATAAAACGCATTATTCAATAAATTTAATAATACCCGACCTATATCCTGCGAAACTACTTCTATTTTTGGCAAGTTTTCATCAAATTCAGTCCTAAATTCACTGTTAAAATCCTTGTTCTTTGCTCTTAATCCATGAAAACTTAATCGCAAATATTCATCACAAAGTGCATTTATATCTGTCGATTGCCGTTCACCTGTACTGGCTCGTGAGTGTTCGAGCATTCCTTTTACGATGGAAGAAGCCCGCTTGCCATGATGATTGATTTTTTCTTGATTTTGCCCTAAATCGGTCAATAATTCATCAATATATTCTTTATCTAATTCTGGTCGATTAATTTCTTCTTTCAAATCTTCGGTAATGCCTATGCTTAATTCGGAGAAATTATTGACAAAATTCAATGGATTTTGAATCTCGTGGGCGATGCCTGCCGTCAATTCTCCCAAACTCGCCAGTTTTTCTTTTTGGATAAGTTGGTTTTGCGAGGCTATAAGCTCAGCGGTACGTGCCTCGACTTGCTTCTCAAGCATCTCATTTTGATTAGAAAGAATTTGTTGTTTTTCTTCGCTTACTTGTATCAGTCTCCGAGCATTCTCTTTGATTTCTCTTATCATCCCCTTTATACGAATAGTTAGATAAATAATAAATGTTAGCGGAACTGGAAGAATCATTATGGTGTAGAAGAAAAAAATAGAGTAGGGGATTTTTAATAAAATGAGTACAAGCTCCGTGCATAATATTAAATGACCAATGCTGATACCGATAATAATGAGCCATAACACTCCTATATACTTTCTTACAGCAACGATAATTACATAAACAAGACATAATATCGTAAGTATAGATGTAATAACCCCTATTTGTAAAGTATAGTTTGTGAACTCAACACCCCATGCAAATACAATTCCTAAAAGAAGCAGTAAAGCAACTATCCGTTGAGAAGGATAAGAGCCGATAATTTCAAAGAGAACTAACAAGCTGAAAACTCGCAAAGCCCAAGATGCAAAATCCGCTGTTAATGATAACAACAGAAGCTGATTATAGCTGCAATCAAATGAAATCAAAAACCAAGTGAACACATAAAGAACTGAAAATATAACGGTTGTCATTAAAGACCTAATAAGTCTTTCCTCATTAAACTCTACAAATGAAAGCAACAATAACAATAAAGCCAAAATGCCATCTACTGAAAGCCAAAAAGTCTTAAAATTCAGTTCTTTTTTACCAATATCTGCTAACCTTTTAATATAGTTTGAATCTACAAATCGCAATAAATTATCATACTTGAGAAAAATAAGATAGGGTTGCCACTTATTAGGATAATCTACTATATGAATGGAAAGTTGATGTGTTTGGTTAGGAATCAGTTGAATAGCTAAAGAAGGTCGGTAAGCCTGTCTAACTTGCTCTGTAAAGGGTTGTCCGTTAATGCCAGTATTACCGCAAATTTGTATGAGCCGTCCATCTAAATAAATTTCGGCGGCAGCCCATGTTTGTTTATTCAACCAAAGAGGAACACCTACCATCGTAGAATCTAACATAAACTTAAGTCGAAACCAGCCTTCTACCCTTCCATTTTTATCCGCCATTTTTGAAGAAATTTCACTGGGACTCAAAGGTTGCCAGTCCGATACTTTCATTGAAGTATCACTCCAAGCTTTATTGTATCCACTTTTAAAAAGCCATTTATCAGACTTAACAATCGAAAATACACCCTCATTATCAAATTTTTCTTTTGACACAACCTGTATATCTTTTTCAGAAAAGGCCTGAAAAGCGGTACACAAAAAAAGTATATAAAACAAAATAGCTCTCATAAGGTGATTTATTTCAAATCGGTAATTTTATAATAAACTCAGTACCTTCACCTTCTGTGCTTTCTACTTCAAGCGTGCCGCTATGTCCTTTCGTAATAATATCATAACTCAACGAAAGCCCCAAACCTGTGCCTTCGCCTGTGGGTTTGGTCGTAAAGAATGGTTGAAAGATTTTGGCTTTTATTGCTTCCGACATTCCTGTTCCGTTGTCGATTACCCGAATTTCTATAAAATTATCCAACTTTTGGGTAGAAACAATAACCTTTGGTTTATATTGCCCTTGTCGAGACGTTGCATACAACGTCTCGACGGTGTTGAAGTTTCGTTGGTTTACCGCATAAAACGCATTATTGAATAAATTCAGCAAAACACGGCCAATTTCCTGTGAAATTACTGCTATTTTGGGTAGATTTTTATCAAAATCGGTTCTGAAATCTGCATTAAAATTTTTGTCTTTTGCTCGTAAACCATGATAACTCAATCGAAGATATTCATCTGTTAAAGCATTTATATCTGTCAATTCTTTTTCGCCAGAACTTGTGCGTGAATGCTGCAACATTCCTTTTACAATGCTACTTGCCCTTTTACCGTGTTGATTGATTTTTTGTTGATTTTGGGTCAAATCTCCAATGATTTCATCAATATATTCTTTGTCTTTTTCTGGAATGTTCACCTTTTCTATTTCTTCCTTCAATTCTTGGGCGAGATCGATGCTTAATTCGGAGAAATTATTGACAAAATTTAATGGATTCTGAATTTCGTGGGCAATTCCTGCCGTAAGCTCGCCCAATGAAGCCAATTTTTCTGATTGTATTAATTGTGCTTGGGTGGCTTTCAGATCTTGCAAGGCTTTTTCTGCTTTGGCTCGTTGCGTATCTATTTCTTCTTTCTGATTGTGCAATATTTGATTAGCCTTGTGCTTGATTTGATTATTTCGATAAAGAAAGAAAAGCACCAACAACACAACAAATAGTAAAGTCGAAAGACCATAAATTTTGATTTTATCTTCGAGGTCTGCTTGGTGTACTTCTATTCGGCGTTGCGTCATTAATTCACGCTCTTTTGCATCGTAAGCAAGGCGTTCTATTTGTCGAACTTGCTCTTGATTAAATAAACTGTCTTTTTCGGCTGTTGCGATTTTATTATAATATAACGCTTCTTTCAAGTTATTTTTCTTTTCATACAACTCAGAAAGTAATTGTGCTGACAAAACTGTAACTGGCAAAAATTGATTTTCATTTGAGCGAGTAAGTGCTTTTTTTGCATAAAAAATTGCAGAATCCTGTTTATTTGAATCCTTAAAAATACTTGCTAAACCATAGTAAACTCGACCTTCATGAAATTTTGATTGAAAAGATAGACTTCTACGAAAATACACCAAAGCAGAGTCTCGCTGACTAAGAGCAGCAAAGGTAGTTCCGATGTAATAAGTGGTTGTAGATAATTGGTGTGCAGCTTTCTTTTTCAGTAAATTTTGATACGCATTTTTGAAAAACCCAAGTGCTTCTTGATACTTTCCCATATCTTTATAAACATATCCCGAGGTTTGATTGAGCGAATATTCAAGGTCAGAAATCTGCAATGAATCTTTAATTCGGCTGGCTTTTGATAAATACTCTAAAGCACTTTTAAACTGCTTACGATTGGTATAAAGTAAAGCCAATTTCAGATTAATGTTGCCCAGTTCTTTTGACATTTTGCCCTTTTCACAGATATAGCGAGCTTCTAAAAGTTTATTGAGCGCCTCGGCATAATCAGAAGTATTGAGCATGATTTGGCCTGATGACAACGCACTTAAAACTTTACCCTTATCATACTTGATTTTACTTGCCAAAGCCCACGCTTCTCGCCCATAACGCAGTGCTTGAGTTGGATTACTTGAAGCAAACAAAGTAGTAAGTTTATCTAAGATCAGTACTTTTATGGTATCATCTTTGGCTTTCGAAAGTTCATTTTTTAAGCTATCAATCGAAACAGCATTAAATGATTGAGCTAAAAGCACATTTGCAGTAAAAGTGAATAAAAACAAACAAATGTACTTTTTCATAAAGCTTTTATTTTAACGGTAATGTTATAATAAATGTCGTTCCTTCACCTTCGGTACTTTCTACTTCAAGTGTTCCTGCGTGTCCTTTTGTGATAATATCGTAGCTGAGTGAAAGTCCCAAACCTGTTCCTTGGCCAGTTGGTTTGGTGGTGAAAAAAGGTTGAAAAATCTTTGTTTTTATGTTTTCAGGCATTCCTCCGCCATTATCGGTTATTTTTATCACAATTTCTTCATCGGTCTTTAACGTTTTTATTTGCACAAGTGGTTTGTAGCTTTCAATACCAGCTTTAGCTTTTTGCTGAACAGCATAAAAAGCGTTATTAACGATATTGAGTAAAACTCGTCCAAAATCTTGAGGAATAACTTCGATTTTGGGCAGATTTGCATCTAAATCTGTCTTGAAATCAGCATTGAAAGTTTTGTCTTTGGCTCGTAAACCATGATAACTCAGACGCAGGTATTCATCAGCAAGTGCGTTTATATCGGTCAATTCTTTTTGTCCGTTGCTAGCTCTTGAGTGTTGTAGCATTCCTCGCACAATGCTTGCGGCACGCTGCCCATGATGCGTGATTTTTTGTTGATTTTGACTTATATCACTCAAAATTTCAGCGATATAGGACTTGTCGAAATCTTCTTTATCGAGTTCCTCTTGTAATTCTTGACAAAGTTCAACCGAAACTTCCGAAAAATTGTTGACAAAGTTTAAAGGATTCTGAATTTCGTGGGCAATTCCAGCGGTGAGTTCGCCCAAAGAAGCCATTTTCTCGGCCTGAATTAATTGATTTTGGGTAGTTTTGAGTTCTTCAAGGGCTAATTCTAAAGATTCTTTTTGTTTTGTAAGTTCGGCAGTTCGCTCAGCCACTTGGTATTCGAGTTCTTGTTTTTTAGCTTCAATTATTCTTCTTTCTGCTTCGGCTTTATCACGCATTACTTTGTCACGTTTGGCTTGGCGTTGGGCATAAATCGTAAAACCTAAAACCCACATAAAGGCAAATCCACGTGCCGTATCGAAATAGTCTTTGTTGTCTTTAAAAAAGTTGGGCGTAAGAAATAAAAAAAAGTCGTTAATGAGATAAACAATAGCTGCTGGCACAAATGCAATAGACAGCATTCGGGCAGGCGGAAAGCCTTTTGAACGCTGAACAGCATAAAGTACAGTTAAACAAATAATTGTTGAATAAGATGTTTCGTAACCTGCCAAATTTATCAGCATCGACAAAATCATTATTCCCAGCCACGCAAAGTTTAGTACACTATGGAGTCTGTGATCACGAGTCTTTGTTTCTAAGATTTTTGTGACAACACCCATCACAACCGCCATTGTGGAAGTTGCAACTATAACATCGCTAAAATCAATTTTACTCATCGAAATTGTGGGTTTAAAGTTTGTGTTTAACTCAAACGTCTAATTTTATCATTCTGATTTCTGATTCTCTGACAAAGAATTCGTAGCACACTTCTCAAAAGTTCGTTTCGTTCTTCCATCAAATCAAAGAAATCTTCTTGGTCGATTCTGAAGAGTAAGACATCGCTTTCTACAATTGCTGAAGCAGAACGTGGTTCGGCATCGAGCAAGGCCAATTCACCAAAAACATCACCTTTAGTAAAAGTTGCGAGCAAGGTTTCGTGGTCATAAATACCGATTTCACCCGCATAAATGATATACATACAATTCCCGATTTCGCCTTTTTTGAAAATCGTTTTTCCTTCGTGGAAGCTAATTTCTTTCATAATCGGCACAATCGAAGTTAGTACATTTTCGGGAGTTTCGGCAAAAAGTTGGGTATTTTTCAATACAATCACTCGTTCGAGTTCGGAAACAATGGCTTTTTCGGATGAATGACTCATATCAATCTGTTTAATATATTTTTCAAATTCGGATTGTTGTCTGAAAACTTCGTTTGATAGTAAAGTTTTGAAAGCAGCTTCTTTTATCAATGTTTTGGGGTGATTGAGGTAAACCTCAAAAAGGCTAATTTCGCCCACCGAAAACTTAGTCTGGGCGGGTTTCCAAGCCTGCAAAGCCTGTGCAATTGTCCAAGTTCCGAAAGCTCGTTCGCCTTTATCCAAAACTAACGGCACAATTGGTCTTGCTTCGATATTTTTACCAAGATACGCACCAAAAATGTTTTTTTTCTCTTCATTGCTCGAATCATCGAGTAAAGAATGAAGACACTTATATATTTCTCTCGGAATAATATTATCCAAAATTTCGAGAGCATTAGCTCTCTTTTCCTTCGATGAATGTTCAACGCCTTGCATGGCATCTTGCACGATGTCACGATCGTAAAGCAACATCAAAATATAGAAAATTCGGTCAGAAGTTTGGTCAATTTCGTGTTGAAGCGTTTCATCAGGCAAAGCCCCGAAGCCACTCAATAATTGATAAGTATGTGTAAGCTCTTCTTTGAGAATTTGTTCAAAATAGGATTGTTGAGAATCATCTTTTGGGTAGATTCCCAACGCTTTTAGTGCGGCGGTGCTAATTTCCCAGTTTTTGTTTTCGACTAAATCAAATAATAGCTTTTTGCTCTCATTCGACTGAAATTTCTCACAAAATGAGACAACTTTTTGAAGCAAAAAAACATCATTACTACCTTTCAATTGCTTGATTTCAGCCAAACTTGGTTCGCCAATTACAATTAATTGTCGAAGTGATTTTTTTGCGAATAAATGATTTGACAATAATCCAGTTAAGGCTTTTATCAGATTTGGTGTAGCCAGTTTCCCCGCCGTTTCGATGGCTTTTTCCCTCAGACTTTCATTTTTTAAAGAAGTTTCTACAAACGATTCATAAGGCAATAAATGCAAAGATTTTATGATTCGCAGAGCAGCAGTTTTCTCTTCTAAACTACTTTCGGCTTCACAAAGAGCCTTTAATCGTGCTTCTCCGAGTGAGTTTTTAGCGGCGAGACTACCAATTAATGCACCTTCAGTAAGAGCAATGTCGCTTGAGTTGAGTAATTCTTGTAATTTTTGAGTATCAAATTTTTGCAATTTTGCCAAAATCTGAACGCCCAATTTTCGGCATTCAATATTGGGTTCTTGAAAAATATTCTGACTCAAAGTATCTAAAACTTTTTCATTGCCTGCATTTCGTTCGAGTTCTTGTAAAGCCCTTAATCGCACTTTATCAGATGAATGTTGAAGCAATTTTGGTAATATTTCTCCCAGTTTTTCCGCATCATATCTCAAAATCCAATCAATGGCAATCAATACTTCTTCTGGCCTTTCGCTTTCAATATTTTTCAAAATCACCTGAAATGCATCGCCTTGCATAACCAATTCATCATTATCCAAAAAACGCTTGCTGAGAGCCGTTTTCAACTCCATAATATAATGACGAAACGCCCGACTCAGATAATAGAAAGCAATAAACGCCGAAAGAACCGTAAAACCGAAGTGAATCCAAGTGAAAGAAAAATCGAAATAATACTCGGCGTAAAGTAAAAGTCCTGCTATTCCCATTCCCAAAGGCTCATAAAAACCTTTAGCCAATGTGTGTCCTTTGAGGCGTTGATGTGTAGAAAGTGGCTGAAACATTACCAAAAAAACAGGGTCGAACATCGTGCGACGCATGACTTCAAAGAGCAAATATGCAGCACTAAATTCCATCCACAAAGCATTCTCATCATTTTGAATGGAGGATAAGACCACCAAAACTGCCGAAATAATCACTGTTCCGATTGGCAAGAAAAGCAGGGCATTTCGCAAACCAAATCTATCAATAACCTTGCTCGAAAGCGAGAGTTTTACAATCGTAGAAATAGAATACGTGATGGCCAACATATAACCCACAAAAGCAATAACATCGTGTTGGCTATGAAATTTGTACTTGACGTTTACGAAAAAATTATACTCAATCCAAGTAGCAGAAAGCGACACCGCCACCAAACCAATACACATTTCAAAAATCAGACGATTCCCTCCAAAAAGTTGTTGAATATATTTAGCATCGTCTTTTCGGCTTCGGCGTTCGGGCTGTGAAGTTGGCACATCCGTCAGTTGGAAAGTACGTTTTTGTGTAAAAAATGCCAATATAAACATCACAAATGCTACTGAAATCAGAATTGCCAAAACCGAGGTTGAGTGAATAAGCACGGTCAGAATTGCACCGATGGCTTTGGCAGGAACATCGCCCGAGCCAATGACACTGAAAATACGCTTGCTTTGACGCACATCAAAAACAACCGCCGAAACACCCCAAAACTCCAAATTCACCAATAAATAAATGATACGAAAACCCACCATGATGCCAACAGCCGTAAAAATTGAGTGACTCAAATAAACAATGAGTCCCATCAATAACGACATCATCAAAACCGCCAAAAGCACTCGACTACTAAGTTTTTGGAGCAGATAATGGTGTTCGTAATATTCATAAATTTTGCCAACGCCCATCATGGCGAGCGTAGAAAGAATGTAGGCGATTGGCAAAGAAAATTCGGGGTGATTTTCGAGCAAAATGATATTGGCCGAAACGTACACCAAGACTGTTCCGATGCTAATAAAAAAATTATGAAGAAAAAATAAGATTAAAGTCGATTGTTCTTTACTTCGGGTAAACAAATTGGCCATTGTGGATGAATAAAATTGTTGCAAATTGTTTCAGATTGTTGTGAATGTTATCGGTTAATTTCACAAAAAGTCTACAATATAAAACAAATTGTAACCAAATAAACAAAATCAACAATCTTCAAAACTGAACATCGCAAGTTAGGAATTTTGCTTGAAAAACTTTTGAAATAAGTCTAATGATTTGTAATATTGCAACATAGTATGGTAATAATACAAAAAAATATAGCCCCAAATAGCCTTTGCTTAGTCGAAAACTGTAGCGAAAATCCTACAGGGCTTTATCGCCACTTTTGTAAACCACATCGAATTTCAATTTTCTTCTTTCAGCTGCTTGCCTTCATGGCCAATTTTGGGTTTTACTAATTTTTCAGGTTTTAGGACGGGGTCTCCCGTGCGATTAGGTATTAGAAGTAATTTAGTTTCTTCTAAAATTCCTGTACGTAATATTTCCTAAAACCTATATACTAAAACCTATTTACTAACACCTAATTCCTCAGAAAAATGAGCAATAATATATTTGTATCGTCCGAAGTAGGCACTTTGCGTCGCCTTATTATACATAGTCCAGACAGTGGTTTGGGCAAAGTTGTACCCTCAAAAGCCCAAGATTGGTTATTTGAAGACATCGTTCATCTCGAAACCATGCGTAGAGATGAATATGATTTCTACGTGAAAATCCTTTTGTATTTTCTTGATAATGAAAAAGTTAAAGGAAAACTCAGCGAAATTGATGCCGACAAATCAAGAGATTTTTATAAGCCTTCCAACAAAAAATATTTTAATTCAGACAAAGTTATTGAGTTTGAGAAACTACTCTCGGATATTCTGGAAATGTCCGTAGTTCGTACACAACTCATTGCGGCAGTTTGTGCGGTTGAAGAATGTTCGTACCAATTTCAAAACGAAATGGCCAAAATGCCAAATATTGATTTGGCAAGAGTGCTGATAACTGGTATTTTGCCGAATAACAAAATGCTTTTTCCTCCAATTCCAAACTTGATTTTTACTCGTGATATTGGAATCGTTGTAAATGACCATCTTTTGCTCAATAAACCCGCCAAATATGCCCGAACACGAGAGTCGCTTCTGGCAAAATATGTATTCTTTAATCATCCGATGTTTGAAGATTTACAAGGAAAAATTATTGAAATTACAGAAGACGAAAACCATTTTTTGCTGCCCGAAGAAGAGCAAGAAGGTCGCTTGAATACGCTCGAAGGCGGCGATGTGATGATGGTTGCCCCCAATCATTTACTCATTGGTGTTAGTGAACGAACTTCAGTTGAAGCCGCCAGACAAGCCATTGATTTATTGTTCGAGAAAAACGCAGTGCAGAAAGTTACAATTGTGAAAATTCCGCAAAAACGTGATTACATGCACATCGACACCGTTTTTACGCAAATCAAACGCAATGTTTGGGTACTACTTGGCTCGCTCGGTAGAATTCAAGAAGAAGCGGAAAAACAATCTATTTGGGAAGAATTGGGTCAACAACCGAGTTATGAAGCATTGACAATAAAACAATTTATCAATAAAGATGGCGTAGTGAAAGTGAAAAACTTTGCCAACCTCGAAGATTTACTCTCGTCGATAACAAAAGATGATTTGAATTGTTATGAACCCATAAAGTTTGTATATTCGGGCAATAATGAATTCCCTTACGGAGCAAGAGAACAATGGACGGATTCGTGTAATTTATTGGTAGTGAAAGAAGGAATTGCCATCGGCTATGACCGAAACGATAAAACCGCCGAAGCATTCCGTGAGGCTGGTTTCCAAACAATTAGAGCGGCAGAATTGCTCGAAAAATTTGAGAAAAACGAACTTTCACCCGAAACATTGACCGATACAATAATTATGTTGCCATCGGCCGAACTTTCAAGAGCCAGAGGGGGCTCACATTGTATGAGTATGCCAATTTTGAGAATTTTGAATGAGTGAATGAGCGAATTAGTGAATAATTCGAATTTACACGAATAGAAAACTCTTTATTTATTCTAAAATCTACTTATTCAGCATTTGCTTATTTCTTTATTCACTCATTCTATCACTCACTAATTCAACATTAAACTTATGCAAGCACAAACCACTTCCAACATACTCATGATTCGGCCAGTGAATTTTGCTTTTAATGAGCAAACTGCCGAAAGTAATGCTTTTCAAGATGCAAAAGCGAAATCTCTGACTAATAACATTACGCAAGAAGCAGCTCTCCGAGAATTTGATGCGATGGTGAGCCAATTGCGTGCCGCTGGTGTAAATGTGATAGTCTACGACGATACACATGAACCACATACTCCCGATAGTATTTTTCCGAATAACTGGATTTCGTTTCATCATTCGGGCAAGGTTTGTTTGTACCCGATGCAAGCCGAAAACCGCCGTTTGGAGCGTAGAAGCGACATTATTGATGATTTACGCACGAAATTTCACGTAGAAGTTGTGCTTGACTTTACACATTTCGAGAAAGAAAATAAGTTTCTCGAAGGTACAGGCAGCATGGTTCTCGACCGAATGCACCGCACTTCTTATGCCTGCATTTCTCCACGAACAAACGCTGAGGTTTTGGATGCTTGGGCAAAGCAAATGAACTACAAATTAGTAAAGTTTACTTCGGTTGATGGACAAGACAAAGAAGTCTATCACACTAACGTTGTGATGTGCATTGGCGATACTTTTGCGGTCATTTGCTTGGAATCCATTCCAAATTTAGATGAGCGTTTGGCGGTGAAAACTACTTTGGAAAATAGTGGTAAAAATGTCATTGAAATTTCGCTCGAACAAATGAATCAGTTTGCTGGTAATATGCTATTGGTCAAGAGTTTAAAAGGAAATAATTTACTTGTGATGTCAACATCAGCTTATAATTCTCTTAGTCATGCTCAAATCGTTGAACTCGAAGAATACGCTGTTATTCAGCACTTTGACCTCACAATGATTGAAACCTGCGGTGGCGGTTCGGCACGTTGTATGATGGCAGAAGTGCATTTACCTGAGAAATAATTTCTTGAAAAAATTGAATTATAGATATTTTGCACTATAAATTTCTTTTATAGAGTGAAATATCTATAATTATGTAATTCCTTCTATAAATCTTATTCTACAAAAATATTTATTTGAAAACCTTTTCTAAAACAAATCGTATATTTAGTCGGTTAGCAGACAAATCGGCATATCAGAAATCTACAAATTTGTAAACGAAAACGGGCAATCAAAAGAATTGTTTTACAAACTCAACCCTCATGGAACACGTAGTTATTATAGGAAATGGCATTAGCGGAATTACGGCCGCTCGACATATCAGAAAACAATCTGATTGCAAAATAACTGTCATTTCGGGCGAAACTGACCACTTTTTCTCTCGTACGGCTCTCATGTATGTCTATATGGGACACATGAAATTTGAGCATACAAAACCCTACGAAGATTGGTTTTGGGAGAAAAATCGTATTGAGTTGAAGCGTGCGTGGGTAAAAACAGTTGATTTTGAAGAAAAAAAATTGTATTTCCGTTTGCCAAATGATGATGATGACAAAGAAGCCAAAATCGGTGGTTCAATTAGTTACGATAAATTGATTTTAGCTCTCGGTTCTACACCCAATAAATTTGGCTGGAAAGGGCAAAACCTCAAAGGCGTACAAGGACTTTACAGCTACCAAGATTTAGAATCTTTGGAAGAAATAACGCCCAAAATCAAAAAAGCGGTTATTGTAGGCGGAGGTTTAATTGGTGTAGAATTGGCCGAAATGCTTCATTCAAGGGGCATTGATGTAACATTTTTAGTGCGAGAAAGTAGTTTTTGGAATGCCGTAATGCCGCCCGAAGAATCGGCTTTGATTTCGAGACACATTGCCGAAAATCATATAAATCTCAAGTTTTCGAGCGAATTAGATGAAATAATTGGCGATGAAAATGGGCAAGTAAAAGCGATACGAACAAAATCTGGTGAGGAAATCGAATGCCAATTTGTGGGTTTGACGGTAGGAGTTAGTCCAAATATTGGTTTGTTGAAAGTGCCACAAGGAAACATGATTGGAAGAGAAAAGCCTGCGTTTGTGTTGGGCGTTGGCGGAATAAAACTCAATCGTGGAATTTTAGTGAATGAATATCTCGAAACGAATATTCCCGATGTTTATGCCATTGGCGATTGTGCCGAACACGAAAACCCAAAAATTGGACGAAAAAGCATTGAACAAATTTGGTACACGGGTCGCATCATGGGCGAAACCGTAGCCCGAACAATCTGTGGTAAACCAACAAAATATCAACCTGGGATTTTCTTTAATTCTGCTAAATTCTTTGATATTGAGTACCAAACTTACGGTCAAGTTCCTGCCGAATTGCCAGCAAATACGAAAACTTTTTATTGGGAAAATTCTTCGGGCAGAATCTGCGTAAGAATAAATTATCAAGCTGGTAGTAAGAGTGTTACAGGCGTAAATACTTTCAGCATCAGAATGAGGCACGAGATTTGGGATGAATGGATTTTATCGGGTAAAAACATCGAATATGTTTTAGAAAACCTTCCAAAAGCCAATTTCGACCCAGAATTTCTCAAACAGTATGAAAAGGAAGTATTGGAAAAATACAATATTGAAACTGGAAGTAATTTACAATTAAAATCAAAAAAAGGAATTTTCTCTAAGTTACCATTCGTCATTCGTAAATCGTAAATCCTGTACGTCATGCTACAAAAACTCGGACTATTCATTTTTATTGCTGGATTTGGGCTATTTATTGGCACTCTGGGCATGAATAATTATACATTGACTAATGAAATTTTGGAGAAAAATTTCAAAGAAGATGCACTTCTCGATGCCAAAATAGAGTTGGCTTCGATGATTGACCAAAGTTATTCAAATTCCTACACTTTCACTGCTGAATTATCAGAAGGTATCAATCAGCTAAACAAAGTCTATAACGGCCAACAAGCGTGGGATAAAAAGATTTATGAAGATACAATTTTGTCAATCGTAAAATCTTCTGCAAACGGATATTTGGTTGATAATAAAGGCATTATGTTTTTATTAACTTTCGGTCTGGCGATTTTAGGAGCATTACTTTTCATTTTGCCCGAAGCTCAAAAACCCGCAGGAATTAAAAACAATGGCATTTACTTCAATCCTGCCATGACACGCAAATGGTTGGGAATTGGTATTGGTACATTTTTAATAGTATTCTACATTGCTCTTTATTTTAAACCACAATACATTGCCAACTGGACAATGCTCGTTGACCCTGTGAGTAAACTCATCAACGGTGGGGAAGCGAGCCGTTGGTTTATGTATGGTTTTCTCTATACGATTTCGGTTTTGGTGATGGGAATCAGATATATTATCAAATATCGCCATTCTAAATATCAGATTTTCAGGACTTTATCTATCATGTTTTTTCAGACTTGCATAGCTTTCATTCTGCCCGAAATCATGTCGAATCTGAATTTACCTTCGGCTGATTTGAAAAATATGTGGCCGCTTGATTATTCATTTTTCTTTAATTACAGGATTGACAAATTGATTGCTGGCGGCACATTTGGTATATTTTTATTGGTGTGGGGAATTGCACTTTTTGTAGTTGGCGTGCCTGTGATGGTCTATTTTTTCGGCAAACGTTGGTATTGTTCGTGGGTTTGTGGTTGTGGAGGTTTGGCCGAGACTTTGGGCGACCCTTTCCGACAACTTTCTGACAAATCTTTGAAGGCGTGGAAGATAGAACGCTACCTCATTCATGGTGTTTTAGCTTTTGCCATTATCATGACAATCGGCGTGCTTTATACCTACTTTACTGGTAGCTATAATCTACTCGGTTTTATTCCGACCGAAAGCCTAAAATCAAGCTATGGTTTCTTGATTGGTTCGATATTTTCGGGCGTTGTTGGTACTGGTTTTTACCCTTTGATGGGAAACAGGGTTTGGTGTAGATTTGGCTGCCCACTGGCGGCTTATCTTGGAATAATACAACGATTCAAATCAAAATTTAGAATTACGACCAATGGCGGACAATGTATCTCATGTGGCAACTGCTCAACGCATTGCGAAATGGGAATTGATGTACGTGCTTACGCCCAAAAAGGGCAAGATATTGTACGTTCTTCGTGTGTAGGTTGTGGTGTTTGTTCGGCAGTTTGTCCACGTGGCGTTTTGAATCTTGAAAATGCCGAAACTGGCACAAGAGTAATGATTGCTCCTGAGGTTTTGTTGGGAAATTTGATGGAGAAATAAGATTTTGTAGAACAATTTTTCAAATTGTTTATCGCAATAACAAACAACTTAAAAAGTTGTTCTACATATAAATCAATATCCACTATACCCTACTCCCCCACTCACAATGGCCACACCCGACGACGTGCCGAGTCGGGTTGCTCCAGCTTCAATGAAAGCCATTGCTTGCTCATACGTTTGAATTCCGCCCGATGCTTTGATTTGGATATTACTTGGCAATACTTCTCGCATGAGTTTAACTTGCTCAATATCAGCACCTTTCGGAGCAAAACCTGTTGAAGTTTTCACAAAATCTACGCCAGCTTCTTCACAAATTTCGCAAGCGATTCGTATATCAAAATTATCTAAATAGGCAGTTTCAATGATTACTTTCAGCAAAGCATTTTTTTCGTGAGTAATTTCAACTAATGTTTTTATCTCTTGCTTAACTGTTTCATAAGCCATTGATTTAAAGGCGTTTATATTCATCACCATATCCAATTCATCAGCACCATCTACCAAAGCCTTTTGTGCTTCGGCTATCTTTGTTTCTGTAGAATGATAACCTAAAGGAAAGCCAATAACCGTACAAACTTTAGCTTCGCTGTATTCGAGTAAATCTTTTACAAAACTCACATAGAATGGCGGAACACAAGCCGAATAAAAGCTATTTTGGTAGATTTCTTCGCACAATTTTCTGAAATCCATTTCGGTTGCAGTTGGTTTCAGTAATGTATGGTCGATGTATTTTGAAATATTTAGCATGAAGCGAGTTTCGTATATTATAAAATGAAAACCGAATAGCGTTTAATTTTGTTTAGGTAGCTTACTTTTGCCTTAAAAATCTTCAAATTGCTGTAATAAAGGCACAATTTTTTGTCCTTTTTCGGTCAAACTATATTCTATATGCAAAGGTTTTAGTTTAATTGTTGTCTTCAATAAAATTCCTTCGGTTTCCAATTCTTTCAAGGCAGTTGCAATGGCCTGCTTGGTTGCTCCTTCTAATTGACGTAATAGAGCATTGAACCGAACTGGCTCGTCAATCGCTAATTTCAAAATCTGCGGTTTCCACTTTCCTGCAATAGATTTTAATAGTTCTTCGGCGGGGCATTTAGTTTCTTTCATAATTACAATATTGGTGGTCAGTTTTTTTTGACTAATTGACAGTTGTTGGACTTCTTTGCAATTTTGCAACATCATTTTATGGTCATAGGTTCATCCCTACTCGACCAAATTTTGGTTTTGAATAAATAAATTATAAAATCTTAACAATCGCAAAAATGAAGATTCTATTTTTTTTCGTTTGTTTAGGTTTAGCTTTTTGTAACGCACAAAACAATAAGAAAATGTTAAACGATAATCCACTACTATGTGATATTAATTCAGGAATTTGTGGCGTAGAATCTGATAGCACCTCAACGGTTGCACAGGTAGAAGCAAAATCTAAATCCATCAAAATTATATATTTTACTGACCCAATTTGCTCTTCATGTTGGGGAATTGAGCCTCAATTACGGAGATTAAAACTTGAGTATGGAAAAGAGGTAGAAATAGAATACCACATGGGTGGCCTGCTCAAAGATTGGTCGTATAATAGTGGAGGTATAAGTAAACCAAGCGATGTAGCTCATCATTGGGACGAGGTTAGCAGACATTATGAAATGCCCATTGATGGTGATGTTTGGTTGGAAGACCCTCTTACCTCATCTTATCCGCCCTCAATTGCATTTAAAGCAGCCGAAATTCAGGATAAACAAAAAGCGATTTTGTTTTTGAGAAGAATCCGAGAAATGGTTTTTCTTGAAAAAAAGAATATCACAAAATGGCAATATTTGGAAGAAGCTGCCAAAGAAATTGGACTTGATGCAGAGCAATTAAAGCAAGATTTTGACGGGCAGGCTAAGGAATTATTCAGAAAAGATTTGATTCTGGCCCAAGAAATGGGAGTACGAGGCTTTCCGAGTCTATTTTTTTCAGATGCTTCGAAAAATACATTGTTTCTTTATGGTGCTCGACCTTACACCGAATTTGAAGCAAAACTTAGCACACTCATACCGAGTATCCAGCCTCAATTTTTCAAAAACGATTGGAAATCAGTATTTCAAAAATATAATACCTTGACTGCCAAAGAGTTTGCCGTCTTGACAAATAAAACACTAAAAAGTGCAGAAGTCAGTCTGCAAGTGTTGAACAAAGAGAATTTTCTTGAAGTATTTAGCACTAAAAATGGCTCAATTTGGAAGCTAAAATAAAGTTTTTTACTATCCTATCCTCATAACTCTTAGTCGGGAATTGATATACAAACTTTTCCCGACTTTAATTTTATTTGAACTGAATAATTAGTAGCATCTACATTTTTAGGGGTTATCAAAAGTACATTTTTTCGGCCAAACGAAAGGTATTGCAATGAGCCTCAACAATATCAGCAATACGAGGTGAGTAGCCTCCACCCATCGAAACTACTACTGGAATCTTGTATTTAATTGCTTGTTCAAAAACAAATTCATCACGTCGGCGGCAGCCTTCCATCGAAACTTTTAGTTTACCCAATTTATCGGATGCCAAAATATCTACACCCGAAATATAGAAGATAAATTGTGGTTTTTCTTGTTCGATTAATCTCGGTAAAGTTTCGTAGAGCAAACTCAAATATTGCCCATCTTCGCAGTAAGTTGGCAGCTCAATATCTAAATCAGAAGTTTCTTTTTTCAGTGGATAATTCTCTTTTCCATGCATTGAAAAGGTAAATACTCGTGGTTCATTCTGAAAAATCACGGCAGTTCCGTTACCTTGATGCACATCTAAATCAACGACCAAAATCTTACTAACTATCTTATTTTCAAGCAAATAATTAGCAGCTACGGCCACATCATTGAGTAAACAAAAACCTTCTCCTTTATCGGCGTAGGCGTGATGCGTTCCGCCCGCAATATTCATCGAAATGCCATATTCTAAAGCAAAATGACAACAATCAATTGTACCTTGTGTAATGATAAGTTCACGCTTAACGAGCATTTCGGAGACTGGAAAACCTATTCGACGTTCCATTTTGGGGTCAATGCTAAGATTCAGTAAATCATTAAAATACTGCTCATCATGTACGCCAAGCACCCAATGTTTATCGACTTCGTTTGGCGAAAAGAAACTTTCTTCAGTACAAGTGCCTTCGTAGATTAATTGCTCAGGAATCAGCTCATATTTCAGCATCGGGAAACGATGTCCTTCGGGCAGTGGATGTCGGTAAATTGGGTTGAAGGCAATTTTAAGCATTACTTATAAATCTTCGCATCAATCGAATATTTTCCTGCACCAGTCAGAAAAATGCTGAGGTAAGCAAATAAATACAAAAGTGCATGTTCTTTATCGCCAAGTGGGTCAGCACCATGAATCGAGAAAGCAACAATTGCCATACAACCAATCAGAATTACGAGTGCGGGGCGAGTAAATAAACCTAAAACGAGTAAAATTGAGCAGATAAATTCGGCAAAAACCGTTAGTCCGTGCGAAATCATGGGCGAAACATGCAGCGGGTCAGGAAAATCGGCAGAATTTCCTTTTAAAAATTCCTGCATTTTATCGTATCCGTGTGGTATCATCAGAAAACCGAAGCTGAGACGTAAAATTAAAACTGCCAAACTTACTTGGTTTGGCAGCGAAATGGGCTTTAAATATTTTTTTATCATAATTATTTACAAAATGAACAATTTAGAAAATTGCCCTACTTAACTTCCTCGTAATCAACATATTGGCCACCTTCAAAACCTTTATTTTTTGAACTTGTTGGTGTTGTTTTTACTTTAATTTCACCTTCTTTGCCACGCTCTTTTTCCATAAAATCGTTGTAGCGTTTTTGTTGTTTGGCGATTTGATTTCCAACCAAAATCTCGAATATAAACCTACGAATAGCAGGAACGAAGGCAATTGCCAAAAGAATTAATATGATATATTTCATCGAATCTGAATTTTATAAAACAAAGTTACACTAAGATTAGAAAAACTTGCAAGATTTTTTCTATTGTTGTATCATGTCGTTATTGGTATTCACACCTCCAATATTTATTCCATTAACTTCAAAAGTAAATCTAAAGTTTCAGGACTACTCGGACGTGGAGCATCTGGACGCACAATTGTGCCGCTCTTATCAATAATCATATAACGAGGAATACTATTGATTTTGTATTTCTGGCATACGCCCGAAGCCCAACCACCTTCCGAAAGTCCGTGGTCGCCGTTGTTGAGTTTTAGGTTATCAATCGCCCCTTTCCAATTGTTGGGGTCTTCATCAATCGAAACGTACAAGAAAACAATATTTTTCTTTTGTTTTTCGGTAAAACCATCGTGCATTTTCTTAGAAAACGGAAACTCAGCACGACAAGGCCCGCACCAACTTGCCCAGAAGTCAACATAAATTACTTTTCCTTTGTATTTGGCAAAGTTAAATTGTTTACCATCAATACCTACCAAAACTGGATAATCGCTCGTGCCAAGTGGAAGTTTATCTTTGCTATCATCTTTCTTTTTCGCAACTTCTTCTTTTTTACTGAGGGTTTCTTTGCAATGATTCAAAAGCATATTTCGGTAATCATTGGCGGCAACTTGACTAATCCAAAATTTAGCCGATGAAGCCGTAAGTTTTCCGCAATTATCATAGAGTAATTTTGTAAGCGTATAGTCTAAAACTTGCCCTTTGAGGTATTTTTGAGCGAAATTACCTTTGTCAGAAATGGCTTTTACTTGGTCGGCGTATTTGACAAATTTCTGTTCTTGAGAGTTAAAATAGGTTACAAAAAAAGGCAAGAAGTTTCGGTAGCTTTCTACCATCATCAATTTTTCGTCGTTGATTTTTGCGGGGTCGAGTTCTTCGGTCATTACGGCTGGCAACGACACCACTCGAGTGAGTTTTGTATCAATATTACTGCGAACAATTGAGTACGCCAGCAATAAATGCCAGTAATTCCATTTGATATTAGCTTCAACCAACGACTGAAATTCTGGATTTAGTTTGGCAAGATTGGGGTAGTTTTTTAAGAAATTCAGTTGACTTTTTCGGTCGTCATACAATTTCATTTCCCAATCATCGACATTGGCCGAAATCAGATGGACATAGCGAATATCTTTATCGAATGTATTAGGGTATTTCTTATGAAACTCCGTCAAAAAAGCTTGAGCATCAGCATTTTCAATTAAATCAGTGTTTTTTTTGAGGATATTTCCATCACCGTACTCCACAAAAATATCAGCACTATCAGGTATCGAAAAACCAACTGTTTTTTGTGCAAATGTAATGACCGGAAAAAGTAGTAAGAGAAATAGAAAATTCTTCAACATAGTTTTGTTTGTTAGTAATTGCTTACAAAACTAACGAAAATCTATGCCAAAGAATTCTTTTATAGGTAATAAAATGCAAAAAGCAGATGTAAAAATCCCGTTAGGGATTCAACATCGGTAGAAATTAATCATCTAACAAAACGCTCATGCCGTAGGTATGACACATTTATTGTTGGTTTCATACCTACGGCATGAGCTTGTTCTTGTATATTGATGAGCTACCAATATTAAATCCCTAACGGGATAACTATTAAAAACAAAGATTATACTATTACATTTTCAATTTCCACCACCTTAAAATCTTTTTTATCAGCCTCACAAGTTGGGCAAGTGTAGGTAGCAGGAAGTTTTGCAAATGGAACACCCACAGAAATATCATTTAATAAATCTCCAAAATCTGGGTCATAAATCGTGAAGCAATGTTTGCATTGATGCACTTTTTTAGTACTTGGCTTGACGAGTTCTTCTTCTTTGTGGTCATCTCGCAAACCTGCTGCTTTTATGGCATTTTCAGCAATCATTTTATTATATTTCAATACATTTCGGCGTAATTGTTCGGCCAAATTAACACGCAAAATACTTGTCTCGAAATACTTTTTTGTACGACCATTTGGGTTGAAATCTTCGGTGTACGAAATATCATACACAAAATGGAGGGGAATAAAATTAAAGAGTCTAAAACGTCGACGTTGCACCATTATTGAAGCATAAACTTCGGTACGTGGGCGAGTTTTTATACCAAAACACAAACCAAATGTACGTAAATCTTGATGGTCGAAGGCCTCTACTAATCTTAATTTTAGTTGCAAGGCTTCGTCCGAATCGTCTTCTACTTGCCAGTTGAGTTCGTTGGCTGCATGACGCACATTGATGTTAAATTCTGATAAAACATTACTCCATTTGCCTCGACTTCCCTCATCAATACCTTTGATAATCAACGACTTGAATGGCGTTAGACAAATTTCGCCAATTTTGGTTTCTTGACAAAGTTCGCAGAGTTTTATCAAGAATTTTGCATTGAAATATTCATTTCGGCGGTAAATTCCGAGCCACGTTTTTTTGCCATAACGATTGAAACCTTCGTAGTAAGGTAAAGTAAATTGGGCAGGTTCGAGTTCGTTTTCTTTTTCGAGCGAAATAAACGATGGTAAATCAACGAAAAGTTGTTCGATATTTTCGGCAAATTGTTCTTCTTTGTCCGAAATTTTTTCTTCCAGAAATTTACACAGTTTGGGAATTTCGTTTGAGAAAATGAGTTTATCGAAACTGAAAACTTTGTTTGTTTTGGGTAAACGGATATACAAATACCAAAAATTTGGATTTACTGAAGCTATAAAGTTGAGATGTCCCGAAAAATAGGGTGTAAAACTCTGTTGATTGTCCGAAAGATTGATTTTTAGTTTGGCATCATAATCGAACAAATCAAGAATATCTTTATAGATTCCTTCGGTCAGCCAGTTTCCTTTTTGGAAAACTTCTTCGGCTACATACGAACTGATAATATTCGGAAATTCATTTACATCCGACTGAAAATCAATCTTTTGTGCCAACATTTTCTGCTCAAAAGTTCGGGCAAATGGGTGCGGCAAATGAAAAATCAATTGCTGACGTAACCCGAAACGCACTTCGTCAACCTGCGACTCTTGTGCCGCCTCTAATATATATTTCAACTCACCAGGCGAAGCGATTCCGCCCTTGAAGTTTATTCTGACTGTGTAAAAATCTTTCATAAATCTTTGATAATTAACTCTTTCTAATTTGTACAGCCACCTATTGTCGACAAAAAAACACTACCACTATTTACTGTAAACCCTGAGTTTAATAGAATATACTTGTCAGCTTTGTATGTTACATTTGCATTGAAATTTATATTGTTATTGGCGTGAATTCTATCTGTGCCAACAAAAATCCTATTTGTATTTATTGGATTACTAATGACCAATGGATTTGCAATTGTAACCAAAGTTTGCGTACTATCACTCCCTTTTGGATTGCTTGCAGTTAGAGTCACCGTGTAGTTTCCAACATTAGCATATCTATGCGTTGGAGTTATTTCGGTTGAAGTCGTGCCATCGCCAAAATTCCATAAATAAGTCAAAGGCTGATTAAGTGATTGATTGTGAAAAGTAAAATCTTTTAAACAACTACTCGACTGCACAGCAGTAAAACTCGGAACTGGTGCTAATAATAATGGCATTGTGACTTTCCAAATTTTTCCATTAAAGTCAGTTATGTATATCAAATTTGCTACTTTTTCAGCGTCAGTAACTTTGTTAAAACCACTTACTAAACGAGTTACATTTACTTTATAATCACTAATATTGGAATCATAGGTTAGTTTTAGTTGGCATAAATCACCTGCGGTATCTTCCGAAGGTAGATACCCTCCACCAGTCCCATTTTCGGGCGAATAAGCCATTACAAATCCTGAACCTAAATAAGGTGTTTGTAGGGTGCTATCGGAATCAAAAACTAAACCTACGGGTGAGCGGTGGCTTGTAAATGTTGTACATTCGGTAGCCTGATACATACTCCCAGTGGTTGGATTTCTGACCCAATTAGCATCAGGTCCTAAGTTTTTTATTGGTTCTATAAAACTCACTCCCACAGGACGACTTGGATAATTGGGGTCATTATAAAAACTATAATTAGCATATCCATTCACGGGAATTAATTTATCTTGACTTGGATTATAAGGGGTATATTGCATTGGGGTATCATTTCCTCCCATTCTCCATGGAAAGCCGTAATGTTTACCTTCTCGCAGCCAATTCATTTCCTCAGGGTCATCTCTATCACCTGAATTTTCAACGCCAAAAAGTTTTTTATCACCATTTAAAGCCATGTCAAATTCATTTCGCACACCCCTTGCAAAAACATAGCCACTTGAAGTGAGTGTCTCCTCATTATTTGGTAAATAGATATTATTAGCGGTTATCGGAATTCTAAATATCTTAGTTGTTAATGGTACTTCTCTGATACCAGAATAATTTCCTGAGTTTTTAATTTCACCGTGGTCAGTACGAGAACCACTGGCAATGTAAACAGAATCTTTATTTGCTGAAAAGCAGACTCCTGCAAACGCATGGTCGAACAATGTTCCTGAAGATGGATAGAGTTCGGTTGTGAGCATGGTAGTCCATTGTCGAGTTCCATTTGGTAAAATCGTGCATTTTTCTACAACACCATATCCATTAAAATCATTTGCATTATTATTATTCCCAACTAAAATAAATGTATTATTGTAGAAAGCCATACCTTGTAAATGATTGATATGATGTTCGTTTGGTGGTAAAAATGCAATTTCATCACTGGCCACTCCATTTTCTATCGGTATCTTGAAGACCCAACCATCGGTATTACACGTATAAAGCGTGTTAGTAACTGGGTCATGCACAATTCGGACAGGTAAATGATTAAGTGTTTTGAATAATTCAACAGAAATATTCGGTTTTATTGGCATTGGAGCTTTTATCGAAATATTTTTGGGTTGTTCTTGATACTCTTTGTGTGTTCTTTCTTGAGCAAAAGAATAGTTTGAAATAATTAGTAGCAACAAAAGTCTTAATTGTTTCATGGTGTTTTATACTGATTTGAAAGTTGAGTTTATGATTTGTACAAAACAAATTTATAAAAGGCAATTTCAAAATCAAACTAAACCTCCACCAACGCCTCTTTTCCCACATTCTCCAAAATCATTCTGACTTCGGGGCGGCAGCTTCCGCAACCTGTGCCTGCTCCTGTTTTTTGGCAAAGTTGCGTAAAATCAGTGCATCCGCCTTTGATGGCGTTTTCGAGATTTCCTTGCCCAACGTTATTGCACGAACACACTAATTTACCTAAAACTGGCTCGGAAATTTTGCCCGAACGAAGCAAAGCCAAACGTTTTTCTGATAATTCGATGCCGTTGGCTATTAAATCTCTGAATTCGAGAAACTCCGATTTATCGCCAATTAAAATTGCTCCAACTAATCTATCGTTATGAATGATACACTTTTTGTAATAATGCTTGGCTTTATCAATAAATGTAACTTCCTCATAATCAGTGCTTCCCGCAGGAATTTCGACTACACCCAACGAACAAAGGTTCAATCCGTGCATTTTCAGAAGATTCATCGAAAGGCTTCCTTTATAGAAACTTGATAAATCGCCAGCCAAGAATTTGGCTACTACTTCGGCTTGTTGCTCGGCAGCGGCTGTAATACCCCACATTTGCTTTTTCCACTCGGCAATTTCGCCACAAGCAAAAATATCGGGGTCAGAAGTTTGTAAATAATCATTCACAACTACTCCTCGATTACAGTCCAATCCTGCTTCTTTGGCCAGTTGGATGGTTGGAATTGTTCCTGCGGCCACAATAATGGCGTTGCAATCTAATTTTTGACCTGATTTTAGTCGAATACCTTCGATTTTTTCGGTACCATAAAACTGTTCAACTTCATCATTGTAAAACACATCAATGCCACGAGCTACGATTTCTTCGTGCAAAATATCACTTCCAAGTGGGTCAAGTTGGCGGTCCATGAATCTACCGATACGCTGCACGACGGTTACATTTATTTCAATCTCTCGCAAAGAAGCGGCCATTTCAAGCCCCAATAGACCTCCACCAACGATGACAACATGCCTTCGGTTGGTTTCGGCTGGAACGCCAGCCGCTTCGCTCACCCACCGAAGACTGTCTCCTTGTTGCCCGAGCGAAGCGGAGGGCAACGGCTTGAGAAATGGCAATAAAGTATCAGCATCTAAACGGCTACGCATATTGAAAATTCCTGCCATTTTGGGGAAGTTTTTTGGCATAAACGCTTGGCTTCCCATGCCGAGAAATAACTTATCGTAGGTATGTTCGTGGCCTAAATCATCAACTAAAATCTTATTTTTTCGGTCAATATGATTGATACCGATGCCTTTATGAACTTTAATATTATTTTCTAAAAATTGGTCTTCACGAAGTTTCACAAGTTGCTCCCAAGATTGTGTTCCGCTGATATAATCAGGAAGCATGACACGGTTATAAAAAGGATAAATTTCTTTTGAAAAAACCTCAATATCATCGTTTTGGTTAAGTTTTCGGTAAGATGATATAAAGCCCAGCCCAGCCGAACCAGCTCCGATAATGACTATTTTTTCTTTTGGTTTTACGTATTTTACAATATCGACAGCCGAAAATTTAAAATCTGGCTCTTTTGAACGAGCATCAACCAAAACATTGGTTAGGTTATTGGCCCTGCCAAAATCATTACCCAGAACTCGGCCCCAGTGCATAGGTAAAAAACACGTACCTATTTTTACTGCATCGGTTAATTTAGCTTTTACTTTTACACTTCCACGATTACCATTTACTTCCACAATCGTTCCTTCTTCGATACCACGCTTTTGAGCATCTTTTGGGTGAATCTCGACAAAAGGTGTTGGAATATGTTGATTGAGCTTATTAACACGTGCCGTTTTGGTCATGGTATGCCATTGGTCACGAATTCGACCAGTTAGCAGTATCAAAGGGAAATCTTTGCTTAATTTTTCCGAAAGATTTTCGTCTGGCACGGCATGGATTTTCGCACGTTTGTTGGGAGTGTAAAACTCTCCTTTTTCAAAGAGCCGTGTAGTTCCAAAATTTAGTTCTGAACGGTTCGCCGTGCGATTCTGAGTTTTGAACGGTTCGCCGTGCGATTCTGAGTTTTGGGTATTAATCAGCGAATTTTCTTCTTTCTTCAACTCAGAATTCAGAATTCTTAATTCAGAACTCTTACACGGCCACTGAATGGTTCTTTCTTTCAATAACTCATAACTCACGCCCGTCACATCAATATTTGTTCCACGAGTGGTTTCGGTGTATTCTTTATAGATTTCACTAAAATTATTATACTTGAATTTATTTCCCCAACCCATTTTTGCGGCAAATCGGCAGATAATTTCAGCATCTGGAAGAGCTTCGGCTGGAGCATTAATTACTTTATTGAGGTAAGAAATTCTACGCTCGGCGTTGGTCATTGTGCCTTCTTTTTCTGCCCAAGCTGCCGCAGGAAGCACGACATCAGCAAATTTTATAGTATCAGCTTTGTTAGAAATATCTTGAACGACCACAAATTTGGCATTTTTTAGGGCCATTTCGGCCATTCGTGCATCGGGAAGGCTCACCATTGGATTCGTACAAACTATCCAAATCGCTTTTAGTTTTCCTTCTTCTAAACCTTTAAACATTTCGGTTGCTGTCAGGCCTATTTTATCAGAAATTGTAGTTCCGCCCCAAAACTCTTCCATTTCTTGTCTGTGAATTGGATTGGCAATTTCTCGATGCGATGCCAGCATATTTGCCAAGCCACCTACTTCTCGTCCGCCCATTGCGTTGGGTTGACCTGTAAGCGAAAATGGCCCATTACCAGCTTTTCCAATTTTTCCTGTAATCAGGCTCAGATTAATAAGCGAGAGGTTTTTGTTTACGCCAATCACCGATTGATTGAGTCCCATTGTCCACATCGAAAGAAAGCCTTTTGCTTTAGCAATCAATGAGACAGTTTTGGTGATAAGTTCTGCTTCAACGCCACAAATTTCGGCCGATTCGGCAAGTGAACGTTCAAAAACCTTTGTTTTGTATTCTTCAAAACCATCGGTGTGATTTTGGATAAAGTCATTATCAAGCCAATTGTTTTCAATTAAAATTCTACCAATAGCATGATTTAAAGTAACATCTGTACCTGGATTTATCTGCAAATGAATATCTGAACTCGTAGCCGTTTGTGTGCAACGTGGGTCAACCGTAATAATTTTCACATTTGGATTTGCAGCTTTGTGAGCCTCTACCCTACGCCAAATAATTGGGTGACACCAAGCGGGATTTGCACCTTCAACCAAAATACAATCTGATTGCTCAATATCATCGTAGCAAACTGGCACAGAATCTTCGCCCAAAGAGAGCTTATACCCAACCACCGCCGACGACATACACAAACGAGAATTAGTATCGATGTTATTTGAGCCAATAAAGCCTTTCATGAGTTTATTCCAAAGATAATATTCTTCGGTAAGGCATTGCCCTGAAACGTAGAAACCTACCGAATCGGGGCCGTATTTGCTGATGAATGTCTTGAAAATAGCGGCAGTACGTTCCAATGCCTCATCCCAAGTGGTACGTTGCATAGGCATACTACGATTCATACGCATCTGTGGATACAGCAATCGGTCAGATTTATCATTGACGGTATAGTGCAAATTCATCCCTTTCGAGCAGAGCATTCCACGGTTTACGGGGTGGTCTTTATCGCCTTCTACATGAATTTTCCCGTTGCCTAAATCGGTCGCAACAATTCCACAACCTACTCCGCAGTAGCAACAAGTGGTTTTATATTTACCCCCAACCAGCAACGGCTGCCGCCCTAAAGGGGAGTTTAGTTTCTTATTATTTTGCATATCCAAATACATTTTAACCTATTTTTTGTTCCCCTTTAGGGGCGGTCGGCCGCTGCCGTTAGGGGTTTTAGGTACTACACCAATTCTTCCACCAACGCCTCTTTTTTTACTTTTTCTTCTTTCGAGAATTTAGTTACCAGAATAAGTGCGGCAGCTACAATGGCGGCATAGCCAATGTATTGAAATGCGTCGGCATAAGTCAGGTTTTCAGATTTGAACAAAAAGCCCATCAACATTCCACCGATATTCCCGCCAGCACCTACTATTCCTGCCACCATACCTACATTTTTAGTATTGATAAAGGGCGTTAAGGCATACGTTGCTCCGTTGGCCATTTTTAAGAATAATGCAAACAAAACCATTGAAGCAATAGCCAGCGGCAAAGAAGTAGAACCCGCAAAAAGTATCAATCCGATACCCTCGATAGCAATTAGCACTGCCAAAAGCTTTCCTTTGCCCGAAAGTCCGTTTTTCTTCCCAATTTTATCAGCCCAAATTCCGCCTAAGGCACGAGCGAAAATATTCATGAAGCCAAACAAACCAGCCAGTAAACCTGCCAATTTTTGGTCAACGCCAAAGTTATCCACGAAGTGAAGTGCAGCTACGTTATCGAATGTAATTTCCATTCCGAAACAAATTGAATAGGAAAATGCCAATGCCCAAACTCTCCAATCTTTCACCACTTCCATAGTGTTTGGTTTTTCTTTCTTGGCTACTTCACAGTTAATGTCTTCGTAGTTTCCTTCGGGCGTGTCTTTAGTAAATTTATAGTATAAAAATGCACTGATAAGTAGCAAAGTACCCGGCACAATCATGGCCAAACGCCAAGCCTCACCTTTTGTATAACCTAAGCCTACAATTCCAGCAAAAATTACGGGCATGAGCATATTGGTAATTCCTCCGCCCAAATTTCCCCAACCGCCAGCAACCGCATTGGCTGTTCCTTTGATGTTGGGTGCAAACATGACAGACGTATGATATTGTGTGATAACGAATGATGCACCAATAACACCAATGGCTAATCTGAAAAGCAGGAAAGTTTCGTAGCTGTGCGAAAGTCCAACTAAATAAACGGGAATGGCAGAAAATACTAATAAAGCAGTGTAAGTTTTACGAGGCCCCCAAGTATCGCAAAGGCGACCGATAAGTAAACGTGCAATAATTGTAGCCGAAACCGCCGCAATAAGCGTATTGCCTACTTGAGCTTTGGTAAGACCTAAATCTTCACGAATGGTTGGCATGAGCGGAGCAAGTCCGAACCAGCCAAAAAAGCACATGAAGAATGTAAACCACGTAATGTGGAAAGTACGCATCTGAACGCCCGAAAAACTCAGTACGTTGAGTGATGAAAGTGGAGAACCCCCATCCCCTAAAGGAGAGTTATTGTGATTGTTTTCGTTACTTGTTTTCATTTTTTCTTTGATTGACAGTTCTTAATATTTTAGTTACTTATACTTATTTATATAAGTACTTATACTCAAAAATTGACAGATTTATGGAAAAATCCCAGTTGGCAAAGCCAAGAGGGATTTTCAGTGCTTTCGCACAATTAAGAATTGAGAATTAAGAATGAATAATTTATCGTCAATCCTACATCACACGGACGAACCTGTCTTAATTCTTAATTCTACATTCTTAATTATTTTAAAGGTCTTCGATTGAGAATTTATCGAACAATAAATTCAATAATCGGTCATGGACTTCTTGATACTCGGGTAAGTGTATGATGTCTTTTTTGTTTCGAGGTCGGTCAAGCGGAATATCAACAATCTCTTTGATGGTTGCCGCGGGCCCGTTATTCATCACCACAACTCGATCCGATAAGAAAATCGCTTCCTCAATATCGTGCGTTACCATAACGATTGTTTTGTTGCGATTATCCAAATTCCAAAGTTTCAATAACTCGATGTGCATTGAGCCTTTTGTGAGGGCATCTAATGCTCCGAAAGGCTCATCGAGCAATAAAATGCTTGGGTTGATAGCAAATGCACGAGCAATAGCTACCCTTTGTTTCATTCCACCAGAAAGCTGACTTGGAAGTTTGTCTTTATGTGGTAAAAGATTCACCATTTCGAGGTTTTTCTCAACTAATGCTACTTTTTCGGCTTTTGAAAGATGCGGCAAAACCGAATCTACGGCCTCAAAAACATTTTTATAGACCGTTAGCCAAGGCAAAAGTGAGTAATTTTGAAATACAATTCCACGGTCAGGGCCAGGCCCAGTTATGGTTTTACTGTTGGCAATTACTTCGCCCGATGACGGAGCAACCATGCCCGAAATTGTGTTCATTAACGTTGATTTTCCGCAACCTGAGTGACCAATAATACTCACGATTTCGCCTTTTCCAATTGTAAGGTCTATGTTCTTTACGGCAGTAAAAGTGCCTTTACTTTTCGATTTGAATGAAACCGTTACATCTTTAATTTCAATACTGGTTTCGGTAGCTATTTTATGAAATGATGACGAATCATCTATTAAAAGTTCATTATTTGCTTTCATAACTAAATGCTTTTTGAAGTACATTGAAAATTTTGTCGAACAATAAACCTACCGTTCCTATAATGAGAATTGCCGAAAGGATTTTTTCGAGACTCAAACCATTCCAAGAATCCCAAACGAAGAAACCAATTCCTACACCACCCGAAAGCATTTCTCCCGCCACAATTACCACCCAAGCAATACCAATCGACAAGCGAAGCCCCGTAATGATATGCGGTAGAGCATAAGGCAAAAGCACTTTTGTTAAGTATTTCCAGTGTGAAAAGCCAAATGCTTTGGCTACATTTTTGTGGTCGGAAGGAATAGACGAGACGCCAAAAGCTGTGTTGATAAGCGTAGGCCACATAGAAGTAATGGTTATGATAAAAATAGTTGCTTGGTCAGAAGCCTTGAATGCCAACAAACCCAATGGAAACCAAGCCAAAGGTGAAACTGGACGCAAAATCTGAACGATTGGGTTCAATAAATTCATGCCAACTTTTGAAGAACCCATCAACAAGCCCACAGGAATGGCAACTAAACTACCCAAAGCAAAACCCACAAACACACGACGAAGCGAATACCAAAGCTGCAAGCCAATTCCTTTGTCGTTGGGACCATAATCATAGAATGGCTCGGCCATCATTTCTGAAAAAACTGTCCAAGTAGCAACTGGGCCTGGAATTTCGGCTTTTGTTACAATCGTAACCAATTGCCATAAGCCCAAGAGAATGAGCATACTTCCGAGGAAGTAAAGGCCCCCAACACCCCCAGCCCCTAAAGGGGAGTATTTGTTGAATATTTTATTTAGTATATTTTTCATTCTACACAAAATTTTAATGTTAATGCTTTACCCTAACCCAGTCCTGAAAAAGAGATTGTTTGCTCCCCTTTAGGGGCGGGGGGTGTTATTTCTTCGTTGCTGATAAATATCCTGCAATATTATTCGGGTCGAAGTTTACGTCGAGTGCGGTTTTGAAAGGTTGCATATCAGGTTGTATTGGCACGCTCATTTCCTTGGCTACTTCGGCAAACAAATCATCTAAAATCAACTTCTCGGCAATTCCTTTGTAGTCTGGTGCAGATTTTAAATATCCGAAACGAACATACTGAGCCAAGAACCACATGGCATAAGACTTTTTAGGTGTTGCTACTAAGCCATTGTTGTAGAATGTCATGTAATCGTCTTTGTATTTTTGTACGCCTAAATCACAACCTAAATCGTTTGAGCCAAGCAAGCGTGCCTCTAAAACTGCTACTGGAGCATTTACATAATATGGTTTCGATAACCAAGCAGCGGCCTTTTTTCGATTTCCCATATTATCCAGCCATTTTTGAGCTTCGATAATGGCCTTCATTACTTTTTTCAAATCTTCTTTTTGACTTGCTGCAAATTTGCTGTTCACAACTAATGCTTTTTCTGGGTGATGTTTCCAAATATCTTGGCTGGCAATATGCGTAAAGCCAATATTCTGAGCCGCTGCAACACCATTCCAAGGCTCTCCAACACTGAAACCTTCCATGTTATCAACTTTCATGTTGGCAACCATTTGTGGTGGTGGAATTGTGATAATACCTACCGCTTTTTGATTTACACCTGCTGCTGCCATCCAATTTCTTAACCAAATATCATGTGTTCCACCAGGGAAAGTCATAGCGAAGGTTACTTCTTTGCGTTTTTTGAGTTCGGCAATTGCAGCGTTTACTTTTTTCAAATCTTTAAAACCAACCAAGCCACAGAAATCTTTTGAAAGCGTAATTGCTTGACCATTATTATTTAAAGTCATGGCAATTTTCATTTCGGAACCTGCTTTTCCACCTATTCCTGTATAAACCGACATCGGCATTGAGAATAAACAATGAGCTCCGTCTAATTCACCGTTCAATACTTTATCACGAATATTTGCCCAAGATGCTTCTTTGCTCAATTCTACGTTTACACCATATTTGGCAAATAAACCTAACTCTTTTGCTGCAACTAATGGAGCACAGTCGGTCAATGGAATAAAACCTAATTTAATTGCCTCAGCGGCTGGATATTTGAAAGCTGAGATGGTAACAGAAATAATTAAAGCAAATGCTACGAGTATATTTTTTCTTATATTTTTCATGAAGAAAATCGAATTTAAAATTTTAGAATAAATAAAGTCCTTTATCCCCTTTAGGTACGGTCCGCCGCAGCGGTTAGGGGTGTACTTACTGCTTGATAGCAACAGGTTTTGTATAGAAGAAATCAGGACGAATATTGAGCATCAAATAAGCCCATTGGCCTGTTTTACGTGTTTTGTCCATCGAAGTTTGCTTCACGTATTCAAGGCTGTTATTTCCTTTCATTACCGAGTATCCAAACTCAACAGCCGTGAATTTATTAAGGGTATAATTCAACACTAAGTCATATTCTGTACCCAACATTGGCGATATTTTAGCACCTGCTGGAGCATCTTTCATTTTGTTTGGAGTATCGGCCGCTAAAGCAAAATAATGAATATCGAATGTTGATGTTAGGCGTTTTCCTGCGTGTTTTAGCTTAAAGAAAGCATTTTGCAAACCACCAACTGGCGAGCCAGTACCTACATAAAAGTAGTCCATATAACCCCAGTGTTTATGTGGTGTGCCATAAAGTGGGTCGAAACGGCTTGTTTCACCTGCTTTTGTAGTAAAACCATCATTTCCCGATAACACTTCATATCCAGGCCCAAAGCTGATAAGACCTTTTTGCATCATGAAGTTTGCCCCATAATGAAATGCTTTTTTAATTTTCAAACCATCACGGTCAGTGCCAGACTGTAAATAGCCAAACGCTTGCCATGCAATTTTACCTAATTTGGCCGACGCATTACCGAATTGCCCTGTAAGCATTGTTCCGTAAGTTAGGCGAGAATTTACACCAGTTTGATCATAACGTCTTCCATATACGTAACCTTGAGTTGCATTACCAATACTATCAATTCTAAATTTTGAGAAATCATCTTTGAAGAAAAGTGCAGAAAACTTAGTTTGCTTGAATTTGTGTGTCAAATACGCCATTTGAAACGATTTAAACATTTGGTTTTGACCGTTTGTGCTGGCTGCATTTGCCAAAACTGGAGCTCCGCCTTTTGTAGCTGTTGGTAAAAATCCCGCTGGAATCGCCAATGTTACGTTTTTGTTAGAGAGTACCGATGCTGGAGCGTTTCCACCTACATAATAAGTGCCATTTGTACCAAAGGCATCACCATTTTGATTGAAACCACCACCAAAATCTAATGCCCAACCTAAATGCTGTGCTTTAAAAATAGCAGCATCGAAACGGCGGCCTTGTTGTAGCCAATCAAGGTTTCCGAGTAAACGAACATCGTCATAAACAAGCTCCTGACGTCCTATTTTTAATGAAAGATTTTGTATCGGCCTGAATTTTACGGTTGTATCAGCCGAGTTTGCTAAAACGATTTCGGCCCATGCTTCATGCACACCAAACTTACCACCATCAGCATTTGAGATTGACGAAGCGTCTTGCCCCCACACACGTACATCTTGTACTGCCATGCCAAAAGTTACTCTGTCCCATTTGTAGCCAAAAGTTAGACGAGTGCGTTGCGAAGTAAACGCTGAATACTTTGTGCCAAGTGGTGCAAGGTTGCCGAGACCATCACGAACTTCTGTACGAGTTCTGACTTGACCAAGTAATGAAAATTGAGAATAGGATGCCTTGAAAAAAGATACTGTGAAGAAAATTGCAAGCCCAAACTTGCTAAATAGATTTTTTTTCATTTGTTTTGAATTGAATTGTGAATAAATACCTACGTTCTGCGATTCGTTCGCCGATTTGACACCCCCATGTCAAGTCGGTTTTTTTGTTTGGTTCAAGACAAAGCCCCCACTTTACCTTTCCCCGATTTCTTTCAATTTTTTGCTGATTTTCCTACGTTTCCATTTGTTTTAGAAGTTAAATAATAGATTGGCACTTTTAATTAATTTCTTGATAGCCCCCACTATCAAAATTTTCTTTGGTTATTTATACTTAATTAAACTATTTCTATTTTGCTTATTCAAATGTATAAAATAATATTTTATACTCAAAACACAAAACAACATATTTTAGTCATTTTCAACACTTTTACTCAAAATTCTTTTAATTCTTAAACTTGTTTTTAGAAAAATACAATTTTATTTTCCATATTATGCCATTTCTGAAACCTACTTTTTATATTTTTTCATTTTTATACTTTCAAAACCTAACTTTCATATCACTGAAAAATATAATTATGAATACTCAAAATTTTAAAACCAATTTTGTTAGATAGTCAAATATCGCTCAAAGAACATCCAGATTGGACGTTCCTACGAAAACCACACGTCCATAAAACCAAACGTGCCACACCTTCGAGGGTGTGGCA
>NZ_LXHX01000115.1:0-10201 GCF_001649495.1 Emticicia sp. MM
TGGGACGTATTTGCAATCTCGACATACTTTTCAGTTTCTTGTTTATTCTGGTATATTGGTTTAATTCCAGATTTAGCTACAATCCGTGACCGTGCAACTGGTATCCGTAAGAAAATTTATGGTGCTTTGGCAATCGGCTGGACAGGTGGAGCAAGAGCTTGGGCAAGATACGAAGACGTTTCTTTGATTTTAGCAGGTTTATCAACTCCTCTAGTACTTTCAGTACACACAATCGTATCTTTTGACTTTGCTACTTCGGTAATTCCGGGTTGGCACACAACCATCTTCCCTCCGTATTTCGTTGCGGGTGCGATCTTCTCTGGTTTTGCAATGGTGCAAAACTTGATGCTCGTAGTAAGAGTTGTTTACAAAATGGAAGATTATGTAACACTTGAGCATATCTCATTGATGAATAAAGTCATCACACTTACTGGATCGGTAGTAGGTATCGCTTATATCACTGAGTTCTTTATTGCTGCTTACTCTGGCGTAGAATACGAACAATATGCATTCATTAACCGTGCAACTGGTCCACTTTGGTGGTCATACTGGGCGATGATGACTTGTAACGTAATCTCTCCACAGTTATTCTGGTTCAAGAAAATTCGCGAAAACATTCTTGTATCTTTCATTATGGCTGTAGTTGTAAATATCGGTATGTGGTTTGAGCGTTTCGTAATCATTGTTACTTCATTACACCGTGATTACTTACCATCAAGCTGGACTTACTTTACTCCACGTTTGGGTGATATTTCTGACTATATTTTCTCTTTCGGATTATTCTTTACAGCATTCTTCTTATTTGCTAAGTTCTTACCAGTTATTAACATGGCAGAAGTAAAATCTGTATTGAAGTCATCTTCAGAAAAATATCCAGAGAAAAAGAAAACAACAGTTTAATAAAGATTTTTTAACCATTCATATAAAATGGCAGATAGCAAATATTTAGTAGGAGTTTTTGACGATGGAGATGAGTTACTTCATGCTGTTGAAGACATTAGACACCAAGGTGTTAAAATTCATGAAGCATATACGCCTTTTGCTGTACACGGACTTGATAGAGCGTTAGGTTATAGTTTCCCAAGAATGGGAGTTGCGGCTTTCTTGTTTGGTATGACAGGTACTTGCTGTGCATTACTTCTTACATTCTGGACAATGGGCGTTGACTGGCCGATTAATGTTGGTGGAAAGAATTTCTTCCCATTCCCAACAAACGTGCCGATTATGTTTGAGCTTACTGTTCTTTTAGCGGCATTTGGTATGTCATTTACATTCTTCTACCTTGAAGATATGGGCCCAACTGCTAAACCAATCATATTTGACGCAAGAAGTACGGATGATAAATTTGTAGTAGCCATTGACCTTGCTAAAAATAAATTGTCAGAGGCTGAAATTTCACAATTGTTGAAAGATTCAGGTGCTTCAGAAGTAAATGTGAAAGAAGTATAAATCAATTCAAAGAATTTCAAGATGAAGGTTTCATTAAAAAATATTTCGCTTGCATTATCAATCGCATCTTTTTCAACAGTTGCCTTGACTTCATGCAAAGATAATAATAGTACTGGTTGGGAATTTGCTCCTAATATGTACAATTCTCGTGCATACGAGCCCCTAACACAATGGAGAGAGAATAATATCAACGCAGATGGAAAAAATATGCGTTCTCCTGTTGAAGGTACTGTTGCTCGTACAAACTATCATACTTCATTTTTACAAGATGATAGTACAGTTGTAAATGATTTGATGATTTATAACTTACCAAAAGATAGTATCGCAGTTGCAGAAGCAGTTTTGAAAAACCCAATTCCATGGTCAGATAAAGTTGAAGAGGAAGGAAAAGTTCTCTACGAAAGAAACTGTTTACACTGTCATGGCGAAAAAGGTGCAGGTGATGGCCCAGTTGGAAAAGTTTATAAAGGGGTTCCAAACTATGCTGCTGACGCTTACAAAAACATGAATGATGGACATATTTACCACGTAATTACTTTTGGTAAAGGTCGTATGTGGGCTCACGCTTCACAAGTGAACCCAGAAGAGCGTTGGAAAATTGTTCATTACGTACACAGATTGCAATTAGGTAACTAATATTTTAAATGCTATCCGTAGAGTTACGGATACCTCGCAAAGAGGTTTAGTATAAAAGATATATCATTTTATTAACACCCTTACAGTATAAGGGTTCAAATTCAAAGAAAATGGCTCATAGTACTCACGAAATTCCTTCTACAGAAGAAAGATTTGAGTTTAAATCTGAAACCAAAAGAAAACTAATAATCGCAGCACTTATTGGTGTTGCTTTGGTTGCAATTGGTTCATTCTTATTATCAAAAGGCTGGTCAATAGGTGTTTGGGAATCACATGGTGCCGAACATGCTGGTGCTGGACATGAAGCAGCAGGCGGCCACGCAGAACACGGCGGCGAGCACGGAGGTACATCATTACTAAACAGAATTATTGCCAATCTGTGGATGAATAGCGTGTATTTCTTAGGTATATCGGTAGTTGGTGCTTTCTTTATCGCATACAACTATGTAGCAAAAGCTGGTTGGTCATCATCAATCAAGCGTGTTGCAGAAGCTCTTCCTTCATTTATCATCGTTCCTGGAGCAATTTTAATTATCTTGATGGCTGTTCCTTCAACTCGCCACATGATTATGCACTGGACTCACGATGGTATCATGGACCCTTCAAGCGAGCACTACGATAAAATTATCGCAGGTAAGGCATGGTATTTAAATCTGCCGTTCTACATGATTCGCCTTATTGCTTACATAGCAGTTTGGTATTTCGGTTGGACACAGTTAAGAAAATACTCACTACTTGAAGATGAAGAAGGTGGTTTAGATAACTATTATAAGAGCCGTAATATTGCTAAATTTTTCTTGATTTTCTTCGCTGTAACAGCTTCAACTTCAGCTTGGGATTTATCAATGGTAATTGACACACACTGGTTCTCAACAATGTTTGGTTGGTACCACTTAGCAAGCTGGCACGTAGCAGGTTTGGCAACAATGATGTTGATTATTTTATTGTTGAAAGACCAAGGATATATGAAAATCGTGCAAGAAAGCCACTTGCATGATTTAGGTAAGTTTATCTTTGGTTTCTCTATTTTCTGGACATACGTATGGTTCTCTCAATATTTATTGATTTTCTATGCTAACTTACCAGAAGAGACTATCTATTTCCGTGAGAGATTTACAGGCTTCCAAGGAAGATACTGGTGGCCATTCCATATTAGTTTATTGTTGAACTTCTTCTTCCCATTCTTCATTTTACTTGCAAGAAACTCGAAGAGAAGAGCTACATTCTTGAAATTAGGTAGTGTATCGGTTATCATCGGTCACTGGTTTGATTTCTATCAAATGCACATGCCGGGTATTGCTAAAGAACAAGGTGGTATTGGTATCATCGAGTGGGGAACAACCTTAACATTTGCATCATTGTTTATCTATTTTGTTGCAAATCAATTATCTAAAGCAAACCTATATCCTAAAAACCACCCTTTCTTAGAAGAAAGTATTCATCACGATATTTAATTTTTCAAAACAATTTCGTTGAACAATATTTTTTAATACAAGGGTTAAAGTATTCAAACTTGTAAATTAATTAAGTAACATGACATTATTGATTGTAGCCTTAGCAATTGTGTTTATTGTACTTACCATTGCGGTAATTTCAAAAACACAAACACTCTTGAAAGGAGTGAAGGGAAGTTCAGAGCAAAATGATGAGGTAGTAGATAGTGCCAATAACCTTAATGCGATTGGTCTATTAGTGTTCTGGATTTTAAGCGTGATTGGTGTATTTTGGTCATTCTTCTATGCTAAAAAAGACTTCTTGATAGCTTTTGGAGATATACCTTCTGCTGCTTCTGTACACGGAAAGGAGACAGATTATTGGTTCTGGGTAAGTATGGTGGTAGTTACAGCCGCATTTATTCTTGTGAATAGTGTACTTTTCTATTTCCCCGTGAAATATCGCTATGATAAAAACAGAAAAGCACATTATTATCCTCATAATAATACTTTAGAGATTGTTTGGACTTTAATTCCTGCTGTGGTAATGGCAGCCTTAGTATTTACAGGACTAAGAGTATGGAACAAAGTAATGGCCGATGCTCCAAAAGATGCTGAGATAATTGAGATTATGGGTAAACAATTCGGATGGCAAGTAAGATACGGTGGCGTTGAAAATGGCAAATTAGGTAATTATAATTATAAACTAATTGATGATGCAGCTGGTAATGAGTTTGGACTTGATTTTTCTGATGAAAATTCATTCGATGACTTCACAAGCAGCACCGAAATGCACATCCCTAAAGGTAAGCCAGTTTTACTTAAAATTAGAGCGAGAGACGTACTTCACAGTGTATTTATCCCTCACATGAGAGTTAAAATGGATGCTGTACCAGGTATGCCTACTAAATTCTGGTTTATTGCTGATAAAAGTACAGCAGATATGCGTGCTGAATTAGGTAATCCGGATTTCAAATACGAAATCGCTTGTACAGAAGTTTGTGGTAGAAGCCACTTCGGTATGAAATTGATTTTAGTAGTTGATGAGCCAGCTGATTACGAAAAGTGGAAAAAAGAGCAAAAATCATTATTAGCTTCAAAACCAGAGTTCTTAGAGAAAGTTCCAGCAGGTTTGAAAGCTAAAGCTTTGAAGTATTTTCCAACAGAAGCTCCAGCAGATAGCACAACTGCTTCAGCCGGTACTAGTTTACCAACTGTTTCGGCTTTAAGATAATATTCAATCTAAATTATTAAAACTAAGTAATATACAAATGGCAGCAGTAGCACACGCAGATACTCATGTTCACGGACATGACGAAGCTCATGAGCATCACGAGCCACAGAGTTTTATACAAAAGTATATCTTCTCTGAGGACCATAAAGTGATTGCTAAGCAATACCTACTTACGGGTATGGCATGGGCCTTAATTGGCGGCTTTTTATCATTGGTATTCCGTTTACAATTAGGATATCCAGGTATTGATTTAGGTTGGTTAAAACCAATTTTAGGAGAGAGATGGTTTGATGAAACTGGTAAATTAGACCCGAACTACTACATTGCTCTTGTTACAATGCACGGTACAATCATGGTATTCTTTGTATTGACTGCAGGTTTGAGTGGTACGTTCTCTAACTTTTTGATTCCTCTTCAAATTGGAGCAAGAGATATGGCATCTGGATTTATCAACATGTTGTCATATTGGTTATTCTTCATTTCAAGTGTTATCATGTTCTGCTCATTGTTCGTACAAGATGGTCCTGCAGGTGGTGGCTGGGTAATTTATCCTCCATTAAGTGCACTACCAGACGCAGCACCGGGCTCGGGCACTGGTATGACAATGTGGTTAGTGAGTATGGCCATCTTTATTGCCTCAAGTTTATTAGGTAGCGTAAACTATGTAACTACTGTAATTAATTTGCGTACAAGAGGGATGACTTTTGATAAAATGCCTTTAACAATTTGGGCTTTTACATTTACAGCAATTTTAGGTTTGTTGTCTTTCCCAGTATTGTTATCAGCAGCGTTATTATTAATTTTTGACCGTAGTTTTGGTACAAGTTTCTACCTCTCTGATATTTATATCAATGGTCAAGCTCTGCCAAACCAAGGTGGTAGCCCAATATTATTCCAGCACTTATTCTGGTTCTTGGGTCACCCAGAGGTATATATCGTTATTCTACCAGCTTTAGGTATGACTTCAGAGATTATCGCAACTAATTCAAGAAAACCAATTTTTGGTTATAAAGCGATGATTTTCTCAATGTTAGGTATCATGTTCTTAGCGTTTATCGTTTGGGCTCACCACATGTTCATGACAGGTATGAACCCATTCTTAGGCTCAGTATTTACACTCCTTACATTGATTATTGCGGTACCTTCTGCTGTAAAAGGATTTAACTACATCACTACATTGTGGAGAGGAAATATCATCTTTACTCCAGCGATGTTATTCTCAATTGGTTTAGTATCATTCTTTATTTCAGGTGGTGTAACGGGTATTATTTTAGGTAATAGTGCCTTGGATATTCAATTACACGATACATATTTCGTTGTTGCTCACTTCCACCTTGTAATGGGTTCTGCTGCATTCTTCGGAATGGTAGCTGGTGTTTACCATTGGTTCCCTAAGATGTTTGGAAAAATGATGAATAATACATTAGGTTATATTCACTTCTGGATTACTTTCATTGGTGCTTATCTTGTATTCTTCCCGCAACACTATTTAGGTATTGCTGGTTTCCCAAGACGATACTATGCATATACTGGTTTTGATTTTACAAACAAATACCAAGATTTAGCTCAAGTTAGTACAATAGCTGCAATCATGGTGTTTGCTGCAAATATCATTTTCTTATTCAACTTCTTCTATTCAGTTTTCAAAGGTAAGGCAGCCCCTCAAAACCCTTGGAAGTCGAATACATTAGAGTGGACTACTCCAGTAAATGTTGGACATGGTAACTGGGTAGGTGAAATTCCAGCTGTTTATCGTTGGCCTTACGACTACAGTAAGCCGGGTGCTGCTGAAGATTTCATCCCACAAAATGTTCCATTCTCTGCTACGCCAGAATCTAACTTCCCGTACGAGAATGAATTAATTAAAGAAGAAAAAGAAATCGAAGGAATTAAGTTTGATTACAGTATTCCAGATTGATAAAAATTACCAACGATTCACAACCTAAAAGTTGTGAATCGTTGTCTCAAACTAATGACAACTCACGGTAAAGTATTTAGAAAACTTGGTTTTTGGACGATAGGAGCGATTTACTTTCTAATCTTAGTCGGAGGAATAGTAAGAGCAACAGGGTCAGGTATGGGCTGTCCGGATTGGCCAAGATGCTTTGGTTCATGGGTTCCACCAACCGATATTTCACAGTTACCAAGTAATTATAAAGAGATTTACGGTGAAAAACTGAAAGGCGAAATAGAATTCAATGCGGTAAAAACTTGGATTGAATATGTTAATCGTTTAATTGGTGTTTTAATTGGGATATTAGTTTTCGGAACGTTTGTTAGTTCGTTTGTTAGTTTCCGAAAAAAAGACAAAACAATTGTCTTGCTAAGCTTGCTAGCTACGATTTTAGTTGCGTTTGAGGGATGGCTAGGCTCGAAAGTGGTTTCAAGTGAATTACACCCTGTAATGATTACCCTACACATGATATTGTCGGTAATTATTGTAATGATACTACTTTATGCAGTCGCACGTTCATACAATTATGTAGTTAAAATCGAAGATATAGCAGATAAAAGTTCTTTGAGTTTTTTAGTTTCAGCAGCCATTTTTCTAACTACTGGTCAAGTTTTATTAGGTACACAGGTTAGAGAAGTAGTTGATAAAGTAGCAGCTTCAATGGGTGAAGCAATGCGAACGGAGTGGGTGGCAAATCTTGGAGGTAAATTTCAAATGCACGCTCTATTTTCAATGGTAATAGTATTGATTAACTTAGTAATATACTATAAAATCAAGAAATCAATCAGCGAAAAAGGTATTCTTACAAGATTTACTAATTGGTTAGTGATTGTAGTAGGAATTGAGTTAGTATCTGGTTTAACACTCGCATATTTAGGTTTCCCTAATTTCATGCAGCCTGTCCATTTAACACTTGGAGTTTTGGCTATAGGGATTCAGTTTGTAATCTTTTTATTTCTCAACAAAGAAAGAGTTTTCAGAAGCATAGCTTCTTAAATTTCGATGAGTTTGGTAGCGACACAAAATATTTTTGCTCAGAAGTTCAAAGCATATTATGATATAACCAAGTTTAGGTTATCATCAACAGTTGTTTTTTCTGGTGCATTTGGATTCATATTAGCATCTGATAGTGTTCAATGGAAACGTGTAATGCTTTTTGCAATTGCGGCTTTTTGTACTACAGCTGCTGCTAATATAATCAATCAAATTATCGAGAAAGACCTTGATAAATTGATGAAACGAACTGAAAATCGCCCACTTCCGAGTGGAAGACTTTCAGTAAAGGAAGCAATGATTTTCGGTATGGTTATGGCCTCGATTGCTACCTACATTTTGTTCTTTGAATTTAATTATAGAGCAGGGTTATTGGCAATATTGTCAATGGTTTTATATGGTTTTGTTTATACACCACTAAAACGCGTTGGACCAATTGCAGTAGCAGTGGGAGCTTTGCCGGGAGCTTTCCCTCCAATGATTGGATGGATTGCATCCTCAGGTCATTTTGGATTAGAACCTGGGATTTTATTTGCGATTCAATTCTTTTGGCAATTTCCTCATTTTTGGGCAATTGCTTGGGTTTTAGACGAAGATTATTCTAAAGCTGGTTTTAAACTTTTACCATCTGAAGGTGGACAGAACTTGAATTCAGCGATACAAATAATGATTTATACTTTGTTTTTATTGCCTCTATGTTGGGTACCTTTTTATTTGGGTATGACAGGTATAAATTCGGCAGTGGTAGCGATGGTGTTTGGCGTATTATTTTTAGCCCAAACTTTCCATTTGATGCGTAAAGTTGATAGAAAAGCAGCTTTACAATTAATGTTTGGCTCATTTATTTATCTACCAGTAGTACAAATAGCCTACCTTTTAGATAAAGTGTAAGCAATAGAATACCCGAAAGGGTAAATCAACAGACTAAAATTTATGAGTAATAAATCAAATAAAAATAAAGGTGTTTCAACAGCAACAGTTGGAGTTGAAGAACCAGCACAAGTGTTGTCAGTAAATAAGTGGAAATTCATTACTTGGCTTTTTATTATTACTATTGTTATGCTATTTGCCTCACAGACAAGTGCATACTTAGTAAGAAGAGCAGAAGGAAACTGGGTGGAATTTACTGTACCGACCATTTTTTGGATTAGTACCTTGGTATTGATTATAAGTAGTGCAACAATGCATTTATCTTTGCAAGCGGCTAGAAAAAATGAGAACGCTAAGCTGAAAACCCTGGTAGCTATTACAACAGTCTTAGGACTTACATTCTTAGGAATGCAATATATTGGATGGCAAGATTTACAAGCCCAAGGAATTTTCCTAAAAGGAAATCCTTCTGGTTCGTTCTTTTACATTTTTACGGGCTTACACATGGCTCACCTTTTAATCGGACTAGGAATTTTGATTGCTACCTTTTTGATGGCTTTCAGAATGAAGTTAGATTCGAGTAATACAATTTTGGTCGAAGTTTGTGCTACATCTTGGCATTTCTTAGACATTCTATGGGTTTATTTATTTGTATTTTTATTGTATTTTAGATAATATTTACTTTTTGACTATTTTTGGGTCAGAATTAATTGAACTGTTAACCAAAGCGGCAAACCGCTAACAATTGTAAGTTATGGCAAGTGCAAAAACCTCTACAACCGCAGAACACTTAATATGGAAGGGTGGCGTGCAACCAATGAAAGTTGGCTACGGAAAATTAATGATGTGGATTTTCTTATTATCTGACACATTTACTTTCTCGGCTTTATTAGTTTCATACGGTTTAGTTCGTTACAGTTTCCCTACATTTGAGGGTTTACGTAAAAACTTTGAATTCTCTAATACTTGGTGGCCAATTCCTGAAAGGGTTTTTGAAGCCGTTCCGTTTTTGCACGGTGTTCAAGCTCCGTTAGTTTTCGTTGGTATCATGACTTTTATCTTAATCATGAGCTCAGTAACAATGGTATTAGCCGTTGAAGCGGGGCATCGTAGAGATAAAGCAGATGTTGAAAAATACATGCTTTGGACAATTCTAGGTGGTATTGCTTTCTTAAGCTCACAGGCTTGGGAGTGGTCACACTTTATCCACGGATCAGAACATGGCTTAACATTGAAAGATGGTACACAAATATTTGGTGCAAACCTTGTGCGTAATGAATATGGACCAGCCGCTTTTGCTGACTTCTTCTTCTTTATAACAGGTTTCCACGGTACACACGTTTTCTCGGGAGTTGTGTTGAATGTATTGGCATTTTATAATACAGCCAATGGTGTTTATGAAAAACGTGGTCACTACGAAATGATTGAGAAAATCGGTCTATACTGGCACTTTGTAGATTTAGTTTGGGTATTCGTGTTTACCTTCTTCTACCTTGTTTAGAAATAACCGAACCTCTTTATTTAATAATTAGAAAGTCTTAAAATTGTTATACAATGGCTCATTCTGAAATAACTGAAAAACTACCAGCACAAACCAAAGAAATTTGGAGAACATTCTGGATTTTGTTAGGC
>NZ_LXHX01000015.1:0-47572 GCF_001649495.1 Emticicia sp. MM
GTTCGGTTTATAAATATTGTATAAATATCTTATAGTCAATAATTTAAGAACTAAAAAAAGCTCCGCAGGATTTAAATGTCGCGAGAAAATCGTACATTTTTAATGTTTTGAGTTCCGTAGGAACGGCTAATTTAGTTACATTGGTCGTTCCTACGTAACTGTTTTATCTCAAAATTTGGGATGACTCATAATGATATGAGATTTTAACATATATTTCTATAAATATTAAGGCTCTCTGAGGCAAATTTGACTCATTTTAATACAGAAATCACCTTAAAAATAGGAAAATGCTTTAAAATATTTTTTCTTGTGGTTTAAAATTTCTATAAACAGACTTTCGACTTATGCAGAAAGTTGGGCTATATTTGTAAAAACAAAACTCAACCAACCTTGAAAAAAATAACTATTTCCATCCTTTTTTTTGCATGCGTTGCCTTTCGTAACGACGACTTTAAACCCTACACCGAGCACATTCCGGGTCTTGAACATGGCTTAGATATGGTACCAATCCCAGCAGGAGAATTTATGATGGGCAGTCCAGAAAGCGAAAAAGACCGCAAACCAGATGAAGGTCCACAACACAAAGTAAAAATTGATGCTTTTTGGATGGCTAAATTCGAAACCTCATGGGAAATGTACGAAACATTTTTCAATAAAGAATTGGAGGTGAAAGATGAGAAAAATACCAACGAAGTAGCTAGTCGTGTAAGTACAGTGGCTCGCCCAACGCAGCCTTACGTAGAGATGTCGTTTGGACAAGGTAAAGAGCATGGTTTTCCAGTGTGTAATGTTACTCAGTTTGCTGCTCGTGCTTTTTGTAAGTGGTTATATGCAAAAACAGGGAATTTTTATCGACTCCCAACCGAAGCAGAGTGGGAGTATGCTGCTCGTGCAGGTTCGAAAACAACTTTCTATTTTGGTGATGATGCCTCTAAATTGAAAGAATATGCATGGTATTTTGAGAACTCAGATGGTGCTTACAAGAAATCAGGACAATTGAAACCGAATGCTTGGGGATTATATGATATGTACGGAAATGTGGCCGAATGGACTTCGGATTTATATGTTGCAGATTTTTATAGTAAACCCGAGGCCGCCAATAATCCTTATGTAAAACCTTCGAATCATTACCCACACGTAATTCGTGGTGGTCACTGGGACGATGACGCCGACCGCCTTCGCAGTGCTTCACGCCGTACTTCAACGCCAGAATTAAAACAACGTGACCCTCAAATCCCTAAATCTGATTGGTGGCTTACTGATGCACCATTTTTAGGTTTTAGAGTAGTTAGGCCAGTAAAACAACCTTCAAAAGAAGAAATTGAAGCTTATTTCGCTCGCCCCCCAAAAGATATTCCTTGATAGAAAATATTTGTCTTTAATTTTAAAGAAATTTCAATCATTGCCGTCAGTTTTAACTGACGGATACCTTTGAATTAGCAGATTTGACTTTAGTCTAAATAGATAGTTTGACTAAAGTCAAATCTGTTTTGTTTTATACTTGATTCTTTATTCTGTCAGTTAAAACAGACGGCAATGAATTAAAACTGATGAGGTCAAGTAAATACTGTCAATAAATTATCCGAAATGGTGCTTAGAAAAATCGGGATGACTCATTTGTATTATTTTGAACGACTAATGAAGTTTTTGAGTAAAGGTAAATCATCAGTTCCGAGTACATCTACACCCAAAGATTGTAGTGTTTCATAGCCTAAAATCGTATTTGGCGTTCCCCAAAGTCTAACCTTTTTGTTTTTGGAGTGCATGTCTTTGACAAATACACTTATTTTATCTGCAACGTCTTGTGGGATAGCTGTTTGCCCCGGCCAATATTTTCCGAAATCTAAAAAGCTGGCACTAACAATATAGAGCCTATTCAGCTCAGAATCTGAATAATTTAAATTCTTTCTACCATCAAAGAAAAACATTGTATCGTAATGCTTGAATTCTGAGGGTGGGGGCATATCTCCACTGATAGAGATAATCACATGAGTAAGTTGTTTTTTATGAGGTTTGAGCGAAGTTTCAAGAGCCTCCATAATAGCTCGACCGTTCTTTTTTAAATCAAGTAGCAGGTGCAAAGATTTTTTATTAGCATAAGGATAACCACCATTTTGTTTGATTTTTGCCAAAAGAGGTTCAATGTAAAGCTTTTCAAGCGTGCGTTCAGTCGATACATCTTTTTCATCATGAGCCACACAGAGCTGTCCATCTTTGAGGTATAAATCTGCTTCAATCGAATCGAAACCTAAATTATATGCAGCAAAAAAAGGTTCTTTTTGTTCATAATCGTTGTGAGAATGAATAAGTTGGGCAAAAACATTGACTTGGAGAATGAGAAATATGCCAAGCATTAAAACATTTTTTTTCATAATCTTAAAGGGTTGAAATAGATGAATCATAAATCCAACAAATGGTTATTTATATTTTTTTAGCCACTCAAATAATCTTTGAGCATCGGCTTGTTTGAATAATTGTGTACCTTCGTTCATGGTTGCTGCCGAACCACATGCAACTCCCCAACGAAGCATTTCGTGCAGACTTTTTCCCGTAGATAAAGCCCAAACCATTCCTCCAACCATACTATCGCCAGCTCCTACCGTACTTTTTTTCTGAACTGATGGAGCTGGAATATGTTCACAAATATCTTTAGTTACTAAAACTGCTCCTTGTGGGCCAAGTGAAACTACTACAATTTCGCAGCCTCCTTTGGCGATGATTTCTCGGGCGGCTTCATCAACTTGGTCGGTTTCGAGGCTTTCCTCTTCAACTAATTTTGCTAATTCACCCACATTGGGTTTTAGCAGAAAAACACCTTCATCAATGGCGTTTTTGAGCGGTTCACCTGAAGTATCAATGACAAGCTTTGAGCCAATTTTTCTAGAAACGGCCGCTACTTTTTCGTAAAAACCATCTCCTAAGCCCACTGATAAACTACCACTTGCAACTAAAAACTCTGGTTTTAATGCTTCTATTTTTTGCAAGATGGCATTGGCTTCTTCTGGTAGGATTTCTGCCCCAGGCATACCGAAACGATATTGGGCATTGGTAAGTACATCTACCGCAATAAAGTTTTCACGAGTCCAATTTTGGGTTTGAATTGTTAGAAAATCAATATTTTCTTTAGTTAATAAATCCTGTAATAAGTTGCCAGTGGGGCCACCAGCGGTAAAAACTGCCGTTGATTTTCCACCTAAACGAGCAATGGCTTTGGATACATTTATTCCGCCGCCACCTGCATCGAAGTGTGGGTTTTCGCAGCGAATTTTCTGTTCGGCAACTAAGCCTGAAAACTTAGTGCTCTTATCGACTGCTGGATTGACTGTTAGTGTGACTATTTTCATAATTCTTGATTTTGATAAACAGAACAAATTATCGTTTGTTCATTGCATATTTGTATTCTCTTGGATGAAAACTTCTCATAGTTTCAGATAAAAATACTCGGTCGAGGTGGGTATAAACCTCCGTAGTGGTTATTGATTCGTGACCAAGCATTTCTTGTACGGCACGAAGGTCTGCTCCGCCCTCAATGAGATGCGTGGCAAAAGAATGCCGAAAAGTATGGGGTGAAATTTTTTTTTGAATACCCGCTTGCTCTGCTAAATTCTTGATAATCAGAAAAATCATTACCCTTGTAAGCTTTTTCCCACGTCGATTAAGAAATACAATATCTTCTGATTCGGGGTCAATATCTTGATGGTTTCTAATATTTTCTAAGTAAATATTCGTGTACTTTACTGCGTCTCTACCAATTGGAATTAACCTAACTTTTCGTCCTTTACCAAATACCCGCACGAAACCAATATCGAAGTAACAATTAGTGATTTTTAATTCAATTAGTTCAGAAACCCGCATTCCACAACTATATAAAACCTCTAAAATAGCACGATTTCGAGGCCCTTCAGGTGATGAAAGGTCAATAACATCAAGCATTCGTTCGATTTCAGGGAATGATAGTGTGTCTGGAAGTTTTCTGCCGATTTTAGGCGACTCGATGAGTTGGGTCGGGTCGTTTTGAATCAAATTTTCGATGGCTAAATATTTATAAAAAGCTTTAATACCCGAAAGCATTCTTGCTTGAGAAGTAGCTGTCAGCCCTATTTCATTGAGGTACTCTAAGAAATCCATCACATCACGTTCGTTGATGTTTTCGGGTGATGGTTGGTGGGCTAAAAGTTCAGAAAATTGGCTTAGTTTTTCAACGTCTCTGATATAGGCTTCGATAGAGTTTTCTGATAAAGCTCGTTCTAAGCGAAGAAAATCTTTGAAATGTTGTATGTAAATCGACCAATTTTGCACAGTTGATGCCTATTTTTTATTAGAATGACACGATATTTAGAAATAATAAAATCCTTAGAGAGAATCTATTATTTTTACAGCAAATTAAGGCGTTTTATCTTATACTTGTTCAATATGTCGAAAAATATCATCATCATTAATGGGCCAAACCTTAATCTTTTAGGGAAGCGTGAGCCGCATATCTATGGAAGCCTTACGTTTGAGGCTTATTTTGAGGAATTACAGGCAATGTTTCTGGAGCATACACTTCATTATTTTCAGTCGAACCACGAAGGTGCTATCATTGATAAAATCCATGAAGTAGGTTATGGTGAAACCGAATACGCAGGAATCGTGATAAATGCAGGTGCATATACGCATACTTCGGTGGCTATTGCCGATGCTCTTTCAGCAGTAAAAACCCCAGCAGTAGAGGTACATATTTCAAATATTCACACCCGTGAGGCTTTTCGTCATCATTCATATCTCACCCGTGTTTGCAAAGGCATGATTACGGGTTTAGGTATGAAAGGGTATGAATTTGGGGTGAGGTATTTTTTATAAATGAACATTATTTTTTTACTAGAAATAGATTAGGCTTCCTTATTCTAAAAATCTATTAGTTAGAGGTTTAATGTATTTACTCATCATGTATAGAAGATGAAAGGAGATATTATAAAGTTCTCTAACTAAAAGGTAAAATAAATCCTTATTGACTTAAACAGTCGTTAAAAACACCCTTTATGTCGATTATTTAATAGGAATAATACAATTTTTTTTATAATCGTAACTGTTAAACATATTTTTGTGTTTATTAACAATTTGTATCCTCTAAAACTATATTTCAAGAACTTATTCTTTAATCAATAATTTAATATGCGTACGATTCTGACTATTGTTGCTGTTGTTGCAGTCTTAGTACTTGGTAAAATATTCTTTTTTAAAAAACCTGAAGAAAAAGGCATGGGAGGTGGTCCTGGTGGAGCTCCTTCGGCTGGAAAAGGTGGCGAAAAAGGGAAAGATGGAAAAGACGGAAAACCCGCAGGCCCACCGGTTTCTGTAAATGTATTTGTAGTAAATTCTGAAACCCTCGATAATGTTGTTACTGCCTCAGGTACAATCTATCCAAACGAAGAAGTTGAACTAAGAGCCGAAGCATCTGGTCGAATCACAGCTTTGAGCATTAAAGAAGGTAGTCGAGTGGCTGCTGGGCAAATCATTGCCAAAATTAAAGATACTGACTTACAAGCTCAGTTAAAAAAACTTAACTATGAAATTGAATTGGCGAAACAAACAGAAGCTCGCCAAAAGAAATTGTTGGATATCAATGCTATCAGCAAAGAAGAGTACGAAATTACGGCCAATAAGATTAATACTTTAAATGCCGATAAAGAACTCATCGAAGCAAACCTTGAGAAAACAGTTCTGAAAGCTCCTTTTGCAGGAAAAATAGGTTTGAAAAACGTGAGTCAAGGTGCTTATGTAACGCCTACTACAAGCCTTGCTACATTGGTACAGACTAATCCTGTGAAAATCGACTTCTCGATTCCAGAAAAATATTCAACACAAATGCGTGTGGGTAGAGGTGTAAAATTTGAAGTAGAAGGACAATCAGAAACCTACACGGCTAATGTAGTGGCGATTGACCCTAAAATCGACCCAAATCTTCGTACGCTTAAATTACGAGCTATTGCTAAAAACCCTGCTGATAGATTATTGCCGGGTATGTTCGTACGTGTCTCGGTTGACCTTGATATTACTCAAGCAATCATGATTCCTACTGAAGCGGTTGTGCCTGTTTTGAAAGGGAAAAAAGTTTATGTAGTTCGTGATGGCAAAGCAAACGAAGTAATGATTGAAACGGGCCTACGCACAGATAAAAAAATACAAGTTACCAGTGGCCTTTCGGCTGGCGATTCACTTATCGTGACAGGTATCATGGCATTGAAAAAAGATTCACCTGTTAAGATTAAGAGTCCACAGAAGTAAAAAGTATCTTTTATTTACTAAGCCCATTGGCACTGAATATATATATTTTATTAGCTGAAATTAGATTTTTTGTAAAAACACAAGCCGTGGAGTAAATTTAAGCTCTTGCTCATCGACTATTGACCATCGACAAGTATGTCTATCTCAACCATTTCAATCAAACGTCCGGTATTAGCCATTGTGATGAACTTGCTCATCATTTTGTTCGGTGCAATTGGCTATACTTTCTTGGGTGTACGCGAGTATCCATCCATAGACCCGCCTGTGGTAACGGTTCGCACCAATTATGTTGGTGCCAATGCCGATATTATTGAGTCGCAGATTACTGAGCCACTCGAAAAATCATTGAATGCCATCGAAGGTATCAAGTCAATCAACTCTTCATCAAACAATGGTTCGAGCCAAATTACAATTGAGTTTGAGATTGGTGTTGATATGGAAACGGCTGCCAACGACGTTCGTGATAAAGTATCGAGCTCTGTTCGTCAGCTCCCACAAGATATTGATGGCCCTCCAACGGTGTTTAAAGCTGATGCCAACTCAGACCCTATCATGAGTATGATGTTGCAATCGGATATCAGAAACCACATGGAGATTAGCGATTATGCAGAGAACGTAATAGCACAACGCCTACAGACCATTCAGGGAATCAGTCAAGTGATGATTTGGGGGCAAAAAAGATTCTCGATGAGGCTTTGGATGGACCCAAATAAATTAGCTTCACAGAATGTTACTACACAAGATGTAAAACAAGCACTTGACCGTGAGAACGTAGAACTTCCAAGTGGTAAGTTGGCTGGAGATAATACAGAACTTACTGTGAAAACAGTGGGTAGATTTAAGAACGAAGAGGATTTTAATAACTTGATTATCAAGACGGTAGGAGAGAAAATTATTCGTTTTAAAGATATTGGTGAGGCAGTTTTAGGTTCGGAAAACGAAGAAACTGTTATGCGTATCAATGGTGCTCCTTCTATTGGTTTAGCCATTGTACCTCAGCCGGGTGCTAATTACTTAGAAATTTCGGCACAAGTAAGAAAACGTTTGGCTGAAATTAAGAAGGAATTACCGAAAGACTATCGTATGGAGTTGATGTCAGATACGACAACATTTATCCAACGCTCGGTAGAAGAAGTAGGGGAAACACTTTTGATTGCTATTGGATTGGTTGTAATCATTATTTTCTTGTTCTTCCGCGATTGGATTATTGCGGTTCGTCCGTTGATTGATATTCCAGTATCTTTGGTTGGTACATTCTTCTTAATGTATTTGTTTGGTTTCTCCGTAAACGTATTAACACTTTTGGCTATCGTTTTAGCTACGGGTCTCGTAGTTGATGATGGTATTGTTGTTACTGAAAATATTTACAAGAAAATAGAGGAGGGCATGAGCCCAATTGAAGCAGCCATTAAAGGTTCAAACGAAATTATGTTTGCCGTACTTTCTACTTCAATTACTCTATCATCAGTATTTTTACCAGTAATTTTCATGGAAGGTTTTGTTGGTCGATTATTCCGTGAATTCGGTATTGTATTAGCCTCTGCCGTTTTAATTTCTGCATTCGTTTCATTGACTTTAACACCAATGTTGAATGCTTACTTAGTACGTAAAAACCAGAAGCATAGTCGTTTCTACGAAATGACCGAGCCATTCTTCGAAAGAGTTATTGGTGGATATAAGGAGCGTTTAACCAGCTTTATGAATATTAGATGGGTAGCAATTCCATTGATTTTATTTACGTTTGCCATGACTTGGTATTTCGGAAAAGATCTTCAACAAGAATTAGCTCCGCTTGATGACCGTAGTGCGATGCGTTTACAGATTACAGCTCCAGAAGGTGCTTCATTCGAATTTACCGACAATTATATCCAAAAATTAGGTAGAACAGTCAGAGATTCTGTTCCAGAGGCTACTTCAATCGTAACCATGACAGCTCCAGGCTTCACAGGTTCTGGTGCAGCAAATACAGGTTTTACTCGTTTGGTATTAACTGACCCTAAAGACAGAAAACGCACACAGATGCAAATAGCAGATCAGATTGGTAGAATTACCAAGAGAATGCCAGATGCAAGAGCCTTTGTATTACAGCAAGAAACTATTTCATTAGATAAAAGAGGTGGTTTACCTGTACAATATGTAATTCAGGCCCCAGATTTCGAAAAACTTCGTCAGTATGTGCCTAAATTCATGGAAGAAGTTGCAAAAGAGCCAACTTTCATGGTTTCTGACCTTAACTTGAAATTTAATAAACCAGAGCTTGAAGTTAGTATCGACCGCGAAAAAGCTAAAAGTATGGGTGTTTCGGTGGCCGATGTTGCTCAATCAATGCAGTTGGCATTTGCTGGTCAACGTTTTGGCTATTTCACAATGAATGGTCGTCAATACCAAGTAATTGGTCAGTTCGACCGTGCTAATCGTGATGAACCACTCGATTTGAAAAATACTTACGTTAAAAATAATCGTGGAGAAATTATTCAGCTTGATAATATTGTGAAGATTAACGAAGAGAGTAGCCCACCGCAATTATATCACTTTAATCGTTACATGAGTGCTACTGTTTCGGCAGGTTTAGCTCCTGGTAAGACGATTGGTGATGGTATCAAGGCGATGGATAAAATCAGAGATAAGTTGAATGATGATGTAATTCGTACGGCCTTGGCAGGTTCTTCAAGAGATTTTGCCGAAAGTTCATCGAATACTCTTTACATGTTCCTTTTAGCTTTAGTTTTGGTTTACTTGATTTTAGCTGCCCAATTCGAAAGTTTCGTTGACCCATTCATTATCATGCTTACGGTACCATTGGCGGTTGCAGGTGCGGTATTCTCATTGTGGTATTTCAACCAAACACTCAATATCTTTAGTCAGATTGGAATGATTATGTTGATTGGTTTGGTTACTAAGAATGGTATCTTGATTGTGGAATTTGCCAACCAGCTACGTGAAAAAGGTATGGAAATCAGAGAAGCTGCAATTGAGGCGGCATCTATGCGTTTCCGTCCGATTTTGATGACCAGTTTGGCTACTGTTCTAGGAGCTGCTCCGATTGCCTTTGCTTTGGGTTCGGCAGGTAAAAGCCGTATGGCAATGGGTATCGTAATTATGGGTGGTCTATTGTTCTCATTGGTACTTACGCTCTATGTAATTCCTGCGATTTATACCTTCTTGTCACGCAACAAGAATTTCGAGCGAATGAAACAAATTGAAGATATTGCCCACGAAGCTGAATTAGCGTAAAGAAATGTAGGGGCGTATCGCATACGCCTGCAAGCATAAATACTTGTTTTGTTGTAGAGACGTATGCGATATGTCTCTACTTATAGATTGAAAATCTGAATCATGAAAAAAATCTTTTTCCTTATATTTTTATTGCCTGCTGTTTTACATGCTCAAGAAATACTTACGCTTGAAAATGCCGTTGGTGCTGCCCTTGAAAAAAGCTATGATATAAAAGTGGCTCAAATGCAACAAGAAGTGGCTAATCTTCAAGTATTTAAAGGAAATGCAGGGATGTTGCCAAGAGTAGATTTGAATGGCAATATTGGTACTGCCTTCAATGAAGTAAACCAGAAACTATCAAACGGAAGTGAAATTAACCGTTTTGGTAGAAGCCTTGCCCCAACCACCAATGTTGCCATGACTTGGACTTTGTATGATGGAAAAAGAATGTATGCCACTTTCGACCGACTGAAAGGTCAAGGACAATTGAGCCAGATACAAACTCGCCAAATGATGGAAAATACAGTAGTAAGTGTAATGCAAGCTTATTACGAAGTGATGCGTCAGAAACAGACAGTGTCGTTCTTACAAACAATCATTAAATATTACGAAGAGCGTTTGGCAATTACTCAGCAACGTTGGGAATTTGGTAAAGGCTCAAAATTAGATTATCTCCAGTCAAAAACTGAACTTAATAATCAAGTCACACAGTTAGTTCAAGCTAAAAACTCCTTGAGAAATGCAAAGGTTGCCCTCAATAATTTGATGGTAAGATCTGCTGACCAAGATTTTGATGTGCAAGAAGTTGTAGGAATTATGTTTGACCCAACAACAGAGCAATTGAAAAATCAAGCCCGTGCAGCCAATAAAAGCTTGCAAGCGATTCGTAAAACGACAGATATTAGCTTGATTACGCAGAAAGAAGTAGCTGCTAATAAACTTCCACGTGTGAGCCTCAACTCATCGTTTGGTTATTCTCTAAGTAAAACTAATGCGGGTTTATTTTTATACAACCAAAACGTTGGTTTGAACGTTGGTTTGGTAGCAAGCTGGAATATCTTCAATGGAGAAATTACTCGTCGCCAAATCCAAACTTCTAAGATAAATACCGAAATATTGCGTAAGCAAGAAGAAGATACTTGGGTACAATTAGAGGGCGATTTAATGCGTGCCTATAATCAATACCAGACAGATAAAGAACTCTTAAAATTAGAAGAAGAAAACAATGAAGTAGCAGAGGAAAACTTGAAGATTTCGTTGGAGAAATTCAAATTAGGAGGTTCGACAATCCTAGAGTTAAATGAAGCACAACGTAGTTTAAATACTTCGTTAAACCGCCTCACCAATGCTCGTTACAATATCAAAATCTCTGAACTCCAAGTAATGCGTCTAAGCGGGGAGTTGGTGAAATAATGAATAATGTAAAATTAAAAATGGATAATGTGGAATGAGTGATTCATTTTACATTATCCATTTTTAATTAATAATTATACTGCTCTCGTCTTACCTGGCATTGGAATTTGGTAATACCCATCTTTATCTGGTAAAGTTTTAGGTAGTGTATCCCAAGTGTAAGTATCAGGCATTATGTTGATATCAGAATTGAGAGCTTCTTCCCACTTCACACGCTTACCCGAATACGTAGCCATACGACCCATAATTGCAGTGAGTGTACTCTTCGCACCATTTTCTGCATCGTTGATTGGCTTGTTATTTACAATACAATCAAATAATACATCGTGTTCTACTTGATATGGGTTGCCATCTCCTTCTCCCTTATGACGCCAAATATTATTTCCTTTTAAATCAAAGATTTTACCTTCAGTTGCACGGCCTTTTGTACCAATCAAATGCTCTGATACATCCGAAACTGTACCTGGTTGATGGCGGCATGAACTCGATAAAATCATACCATCAGCATACTTAAATTCTACGTAGTGGTGGTCAAAGATTTCACCGTATTTTTTGTCAGTTCTTACTTGTCTTCCGCCCATACCAACAGCTTCAACAGGATAACCTTTTTTAAACCAGTTGATTACGTCAATATTATGAATGTGTTGTTCGTTGATGTGGTCGCCACAAAGCCAAACAAAATAGTACCAGTTACGCATTTGGTATTCCATTTCAGTTTGGTTTGGCTGACGCTCATTTACCCAAACACCATCATTATTCCAGTAACAACGAGCCGCAACGATATCACCGATTGCACCTTCGTCAATTACTCTTTTATAGGTCTCTAAATATGATTTTTGGTAGTGACGTTGTAAGCCTACGACTACTTTTAAATTTTTCTTTTTCGATTCTTCAGCAGCAGCCAAAACTCTTCTGATACCCGGAGCATCAGTTGCCACTGGTTTTTCCATGAAAACGTGCTTGCCTTGGCGAACAGCTTCCTCAAAATGAATCGGACGGAAACCCGGAGGAGTTGTCAATAAAACTACATCTGCTAAAGCGATGGCTTGTTTGTATCCATCAAAACCTACAAATTTGTTTTGTTCTGGCACATCTACACGGCTTTTTACGCCTTTGCCATCACCTTTGTCATTGGTTAGGTTTTTGTAGCAAGAGTCGATTCTATCGCGGAATGCGTCAGCCATTGCTACTAATTTAACATTTTGTTTTACCGAAAGAGCTTGCATCGCTGCTCCAGTTCCACGTCCACCGCAGCCAATCAAGGCAACTTTTATGGTATCGTCAACTGAAGAATTGGCAAATGTTTCGATGGGTAATGAAGCCACTGAAAGGCCGCCCACTGCGGCTGCCGAGGTCTTTACGAAATCTCGGCGAGAAAAGTTTGTGTCCATTATTTATTGATTATAGAGTTGAATAATTTCAAAAACAAATTTATTATAATTATTCGGACGATTACTAAGATTTGTTAAAAAAGTATGATAAAAATGCTTCAGCTTTATGTAAATTTGGTTAGATTTAACTGATACTATCTTTTCTCTATTCAACCTTACAAAAATGAAAGCTTTATTTAGTTTTTTCTTGGCCTTTCTATTCTTTTTTGGGCAAGCTCAAACAAAATTTGTGGCTAAACCACAAGCAGTACCCCACCATGAGACTCCAACTTTAGCCATTGGAGCAAAAGCTCCTGATTTTCGTCTTCCAAATTATGACGGAAAGTTTTATTCGCTCAAAGATTTTGCTGCGGCAAAAGTGCTGGTTATCATTTTTACTTGCGTGCACTGCCCGACTGCTCAAGCCTACGAAGACCGCATCAAGAAAATTGTAGTTGATTATAAGAATAAAGGAGTGGCGGTAGTTGCTATTTCACCGAATAGCCCTAATGGATTACTACTTGAAGAATTGGGCTATACTGATCTCAATGACGATTTTGATAATATGAAAATTCGGGCAAAAGATAAGCAATTTAATTTTCCGTTTTTGTACGATGGTGATACAGAATCGGTTTCGATTAAATATGGACCAGTTGCTACACCTCATGCCTTTGTATTTGATAGTCAGCGAGTATTAAAATATAACGGTCGCCTTGATGCAGTAGAAAAACCAAGTAAAGGAGCCAATGCTGAAGATTTAAGAAAAGCAATTGATGAAGTTTTAGCAGGAAAAGAACTAACTACGCCAACTACAAAAACCTTTGGCTGCTCGGTAAAATGGGCATGGAAGACTGAATATAATGAAAAAAACGAGAAAAATTGGCGTTCTCGACCTGTCACACTCGAAGAAATTGATGCTGAAGGCGTAAAGTCATTGGTTAAAAATAATGATTCTGATAAACTCAGATTAATCAATGTTTGGGCTACATGGTGTGGGCCTTGCATAATGGAATATCCTGATTTTATTGACATTCACCGCATGTATGGTGCCCGAGACTTTGAGTTTGTTTCGATTTCGGCCGATAAACTTGAGAAAAAAGATAAAGCCTTGAAGTTTTTGAAAGAAAAATACTCAGGTGTAAAAAATTATATCTTTAAAGAAGACGACATCTATAAACTTATAGAGGCCATCGACCCTAAATGGAATGGTGCTTTACCTTATACGCTGTTGGTCGAGCCTGGTGGAAAAGTAGTTTATGGTGTGCAGGGAAGTATTGATAACCTAAAACTGAAAAAAATGATCGTTGATCACCCAAAAATTGGCCGTTATTTTTAAAATGACAAAAAGTATTTAGTTATTAGAATATGCTTTTAAATTTTCTAAGTAAACACCGAGATACAATTCTCTATGGAGTTTCGCTGGCTTTATTGTTGTTTTTCTTAAAATGGATTGAGCTTCGCTTCATTATTATCAATCATGCCTTAGAAATTTACATTGGTCTGATAGCCTTATTGTTTACGGCTTTAGGAATTTGGTTGGCTATGAAATTAGTGAGGCCTAAAGTGGAGACAAAAATCATTGAAAAATCTATTGTTTTAAATGATTTTCAATTCAATGAGGCGGCTATGATCGAACTTGGTTTGAGCAAACGTGAATTGGAAGTTTTACAATTGATGGCTACTGGACTAAGCAATCAGGAAATTGCCGAAAAACTATTTGTTTCGCTCAATACGATTAAAACTCATTCTTCGAAAGTATTTGAGAAAATGGATGTCAAACGCCGCACGCAGGCCGTAGAAAAAGCAAAAAGATTGAGTTTGATTGAATAAATTATCTCATACTTTGGTGTGAAATTGGGTAATTTGTTGAAAATCACTCAAAAGTATGAGTCTGAATTCCGCTAAAAACCTCAGATTTGTGGCATAAACAAAACAATTCTTATGAAAAAGCTTATTCTAACCAATGGCCTCATTGCAGGCGTTCTGATTTCAGTTTTTACAGTATGTTCTATCGCCTATTGCTATGCTTCGGGCAATTTCGAAGGAAACATGGTGCTGGGTTATGCCGCCATGATTTTATCCTTTTCGTTTGTGTTTGTAGGTGTAAAAAAGTTTCGAGATGAGCAAAACGATGGAACGCTCACTTTCGGTAAAGGTTTCATAACGGGCCTTTATATTTCACTGATTGCTTCTTCAATATATGTGCTTACATGGTTGATTGATTATTATTTTTTCATTCCAGATTTTCTTGAAAAATTTAGTCAACAATCGCTTACGAAGATGAAAGGTAGCGGAGCCAGTACAAGTGAAATTTCGGCCGCCATCGAACAAATGGAAGGTTATAAAAAAATGTATGCCTCGCCTTTGGGAGTTATTTTCTTGACTTACATGGAAATCCTACCCGTAGGTTTGGTAGTTTCACTCATCAGTGCATTGATTTTGAAGCGGAAGTGAGTCTTTATCGAGTTTTCTAACCACAGAGGCACGGATTACAAAGATTTTCATAGATTATTCTCCATGAAACTTTGTGTAATCCGTACCTCCGTGGTAAAAGATAACTTAATACCCCCTAACCAACTCAATTGCACCAAAGACACCTGCACTATCGCCGAGTTTTGGTTTTAGGAAAAGTGTTTCAACTTTGCGACTATTGAAAATCCAATTTTTTAATTCTTCTGGGAAGGCCTCATAAATCATATCAATGTTGCCCACACCACCACCAATCACAATGGCATCGGGGTCAATTACATTCACGATAGAAGAAATGGCTCGACCGAAAGATTTAATCAAACGATTGAGCGTAGCTGTTGCGTGCGGGTCGGTTCCTGCCTGATGAAGTTCGTAGATTTCCTTCATAGTTAGGTCATTTCCGCTCAATTTCTTGTAGTATTGTTGCAAGGCAGGGCCCGAAAACACATTTTCATTACAACCTGTTTTCCCACAATAGCACATCACACCATCTTCCTCAAAGAAATTATGTCCCCATTCTCCACCAATGCCGTGGCGGCCGGGTAAAATTTGACCATTAATTACTACTCCACCACCTACGCCCGTGCCGAGAATAACTCCGAAAACTACTTTAGCATTTGGTAATACATCCTTCACAATACCCATGGTAGCCTCAGCTAATGCAAAACAGTTGGCATCATTGGCCAATTCCACTGGCACACCGAGTGCTTTCCCGAGGTCAGCTTTCATGGGTTTCCCATTCATTGACGTCGTATTGCAGTTTTTCATGGTTTGTGAAGTAGGGTCGGTCGTACCGGGTGTACTAAACCCAATAGCTTTGGGCTCAATCTTGATTTCTTCTTTAATAGAATCAATCAATTTTACTACTTGACTAATGATATGCTCATAGCCTTTGCTGGCTTCGGTCGGAATTCTTTTTCTTACTAAGATTTCATTGGTTTCGGCGTTCATTACCACGCCTTCAATCTTTGTGCCGCCTAAATCTACACCCCAAAGTGCCTTCATTTGAATGAATAATGTTTAATGAAATATTGATAATTATTTTCTTTTAAAGCATTCTCTTTGCCTCTCTGTCTCTTTGCTCCTTTATGCCTATTGGCCGTTAACGACTCATTAACAAATCAGCAAGCAACTTCTTACAAACTTATAGCATCTTGCCATTAAAGACAACAATTTTTAGAAAAAGCTAAACATAATCACAGAACTATGAAACGTTCATTCTTTTTATTATTGACAGCCCTTGTGGGAGTATTTGGTCTGTCATCGTGCGAAACCTATATCATTGAAGGCAATGGAATTGTTCAAACAGAATATCGCCGAATGGCCTATTTTAATAGAATTGAGCTTTATTTTCCAGCAGGAGTCATCTTGCGTCAAGGCCCTACTAAAGATATTGAGATAACTGCCGAGAGTAATCTCATCAACTACGTAAGGAGTAGAGTAAGTGGAAACTCATTAGTTTTGGAAGATAATGGCCGTTTACGAAGTTCAAACAATGTAAAGATATTTATACAAGTACCCGATATAAATGCCGTTTATGTTTCGGGAAGTGGCAGAGTAATTAGCGATAATAAAATCTTCACAAACAACATGAAATTACGTCTTTCGGGCAGTGGTTTGATTGATATGGCTTTAGATGTAAAGAATGATTTGGTAACCGAATTGAGTGGTTCGGGACTCATCTACATGGAAGGTGATACTTACAATGGTATTTATGATGTATCGGGCAGTGGAAAAATCGAATCATTTGAAATGTATGCCGATAATTCTGATATTTTGCTCAGCGGTTCAGGACGCTGCGAAACAACAGCTCTAAAAAATCTTGATGTAAAAATTTCAGGTAGTGGTAGTGTTTGGTTTAAAGGAAATCCACGAATAAGTAGATCAATTTCTGGCTCAGGAAAGATTTACGATGCTAACTAAGCAATAAAATGATGCGAACCACATCAATCAGAGGATAACTTAGAAAGGTTTATCTCACTTAAACAAAAACCTGTGAGGACTTAAAAGAACTTACAGGTTTTTTTATGCCCTAAAATTCCGTATTTTTGCATTATTATTAACAAATAACCGTCGTCCGTCGTCTATAGACAGTTGACTCCAAGAATAATGGCAGAAATCAGCAAAACTTACAATCCGAAAGAAATAGAAGACAAATGGTACAAGTATTGGATTGAAAATCAGTACTTTAAGTCGAAGCCAAATCCCGATAAAGAGCCTTATACAATCGTGATTCCTCCGCCAAACGTCACGGGGGTGTTGCACATGGGGCACATGCTTAATAATACGATTCAAGATGTTTTGACTCGTAAAGCACGTATGGAAGGAAAAGAAGCTTGCTGGGTGCCGGGTACTGACCATGCTTCTATTGCGACCGAAGCTAAAGTTGTGGCGATGCTGAAAGAACAGGGAATCAATAAAGCTGACCTTACTCGCGACGAATTCTTGAAATATTGCTGGGAATGGACTGAAAAATACGGCGGAATTATCTTACAACAATTACGTAAGTTAGGTGCTTCGTGCGATTGGGATAGAACTCGCTTTACGATGGAACCAAGTCTTTATGATGCCGTAATTGAGGTTTTTGTTGATTTATATAATAAAAAAAGGAGATATTTATCGTGGACACCGCATGGTAAACTGGGACCCGCAAGCCAAAACTACGGTTTCGGATGAAGAGGTAATCATGAAAGATGTTCAGCAGAAGTTGTATTACATTCGTTATGATGGAGATGAGGGCAGTATCACGATTGCTACTGTTCGCCCCGAAACCATTATGGCCGATGCAGCTATATGCGTACACCCTGAAGATGAGCGTTTTAAGCATTTAATTGGTAAAAAAGTCCGTATTCCACTCATCAATCGTGAGATTACTATTATTGCTGATGATTACGTAGAAATGGAGTTTGGAACAGGATGTTTGAAAGTAACACCTGCACACGACCAAAACGACTATGCCCTCGGACAAAAACATGGTTTAGAAATCATTGATATTCTAACCGATGAAGGTAAGCTAAACGAAAAAGCTCAAATTTTAGTAGGTGAAGACCGATTTGTTGCTCGTAAGAAAATTGCTAAGTTGTTAGTTGAATCTGGTAATTTGGTGAAAGAAGAAGAATACAAATCGACAGTAGGTACATCGGAGCGTACAGGAGCGATAATCGAGCCAAAATTATCATTACAATGGTTCTTGAAAATGAAACGTGTTTCAGAACCTGCTCTCGAAAACGTAATGAATGATACGATTCAGTTGATTCCACCAAAATTCAAGAACACTTATAGTTATTGGATGGAAAACGTAAGAGATTGGTGTATCAGTCGCCAACTTTGGTGGGGCCACCGTATTCCTGCGTTTTACATGCCAGATGGTACTTGTATCGTTGCAAAAGATAAGAAAGAGGCATTGAAAATTGCCCGTGATAAATACCAGTTATTTGCTTTGAGCGAAACCGACCTTACGCAAGACGAAGATGTTTTGGATACTTGGTTTAGCTCGTGGTTATGGCCAATATCGGTGTTTGATGGTTTTAAAAATCCTGATAATGAAGATATTAACTATTATTATCCAACCAATGATTTAGTAACTGCTCCAGAGATTTTGTTCTTCTGGGTAGCACGTATGATTATCGCTGGGTATGAGTATAAGGGTACCTATCCTTTCAAAAATGTTTATTTAACGGGTATCGTAAGAGATAAACAAGGCCGTAAAATGTCGAAATCTTTGGGTAACTCACCAGACCCAATCGAATTGATTGAAAAATACGGTGCTGATGGTGTGCGTACAGGGATGTTGTTTAGTTCTCCAGCAGGAAATGACTTGCCATTCGATGAAAAACTTTGTGAACAAGGACGTAATTTTAGCAATAAAATTTGGAATGCCTTCCGCTTGATTAAAGGTTGGGAAACGAGTTCAGAAGCGGCTCCAGCGAGTAATAAACTAGCTGTTTCTTGGTTCCGTTCGAAGATGAATAAATCGGTGGCCGAAATTCTTGACCATTACAATAAATTCAGAATGTCAGATGCCTTGATGAGTACGTATAACCTCATTTGGGATGACTTCTGTTCATTATATTTAGAAATGATTAAGCCAGCCTACATTGATGGCAAAGGCTTACCAATTGACCAAGAAACATTCGATGCTACACTCGAAATTTTTGATGAATTGATGCGTTTAATTCATCCTTGGATGCCATTTATTTCAGAAGAATTATGGCAATCAATTAAGGATAGAAAGGAAAATGATTCAATTTGTTTAGCTACATTCCCGAAAGGAGGCGAAGTAAATGAAAGCCTTTTAGCTGATTTTGAATTGCTTCTTGAAATCGTTTCAACGGTTCGTAATACACGTAATTCTAAGCAAATTTCACCCAAAGAAGCATTGCCATTGGCTGTAAAAACCGATAACCAAGCTCGCTATGAAGCTTTAGCTGGTTTGATTAAAAAAATGGCGAATGTCTCTGATATTCAATATATTTCTGAAAAAACAGATGGGGTAAGTTTTGTCATTAAAGGTGATGAACTTACGATAAACCTAGGTAGTAATATTAATGTTGATGAAGAACGTGCTGCTCTTCAAAAAGAACTTGATTATACTTTAGGCTTTAAGAAATCGACTGAGGCAAAATTATCAAATGAGCGTTTTGTACAAAATGCAAAACCAGAAATTATTGAGAAGGAACGCCAAAAATTAGCGGATGCTGATGCAAAAATTAAGGCGTTAGAAGAAGCAATGGCGAAATTGGGCTAAGGTACTTAGAATAATTTTGTAAGGCAGTTTTGAAATTTCAAAACTGCCTTTTTTTGTTTGTGCTAAAGCCTATTTGTTGAATTGTTCAGTTGTCCGTCAGTTGAAACTGACGGCAAAGAATAGTAAAAGAAAATCTATTCATTGCTGTCTGTGCGACCCAGTCTGCTTTTGCTGACGAATAAAAAAAACTTCTCACTTTTTGACTTTAGTCAAACAATACTACATTTACAAAAACAACAATGCTGTAAACATGTCTTATGTAAAAATTTGGGTTCATGTAGTTTTTTCTACTAAGAATCGTTATCCATTCTTGACTAAAGATATTCGATATGAAGTTTTTAATCATATTATCGAAAACTGTCGAGAAAAAGATATTTACCTGCAATCAATTAATGGTTTTACAGACCATATTCAATTGTTTAATTTCTTTAGGTAAAGACCAATCAATTTCTCAAGTGGCTAAACTTCTCAAAGGAGAATCTTCATTTTGGATAAACAAACAAGCATTAACAAAAGAGAAATTTGCTTGGAAAGATGATTATTTTGCTATTTCGGTGAGTGAATCAAAGGTTGATGCCGTGATTAATTATATCAGAAATCAAGAAGCTCACCATTCTAAAAAATCTTTTGATGAAGAAGTTAGAGATTTTACGGAAAAGTATGGATGGTAAATGGTTAAGCATAGATTATAAAAATGGCAAATCTGATTTCAGATTTGCCATTTTTATAAATACCTTTATTATCATTTCTTATCTAAAATCATCTTCGTCATCATCACCAAAATTCATTTTATTAGGGTCGAACATACTATCCAATAAATCTTTGAATTGTAAGCCAGTATCTAAATTTTGTTTGCTGATGAGCGAGTATTCTGCTAAGCCATGCAAAGCAAATTCCATCATAAAAAGCTTGTCATTTTCAGATAAATGTTGGTGATAACCTTCTACTAATTCTTCTAAACCCTCAATAGTTTTTAGTCTTGCACGATACTCTCTATCTGTAAGGTCATTGTCAAAATCTATGATATTTCCTTCACCGAACCAATTTGACACCTGCTGGAATGGGTTTTTACCCGATTTCTTTTTCTTTACAGCTTCGGGATTTGGGAAATATTTTAAAAATTCGGTTCGAATAGCCTTCCCGATTAAACTTTGAGCTACATAAACTGGGCCTTCAACTTCACCCTCATAGACTAATTCTATTTTACCATTAATGGCAGCGATGGCACCGTAAATATCAGCCAAACGTGCATTGATATTTTTTTCTCCGTTGATTAATGCTCTTCTTTCAGCCGAACTTAATAGATTTTCATAAGCAGAGATGGTCATACGAGCAGAAACGCCACTTTTGGCATCAACATACTCGCTTTGGCGTGCTTCAACTGCAATTTGTTCAACCAAATCTTTTAGAATATCATTAACCACGATTTTCTTTTGACCATCTTTAATGATAGCTTCTTGCTCGGTAATTTTTCGTCCGATTTCAATAGATTTCGGATAGTGAGTCACAATCTGGCTATCAATACGGTCTTTGAGCGGTGTTACGATACTTCCACGATTCGTATAATCTTCAGGGTTTGCCGTAAAAACAAATTGAATATCGAGAGGCATACGAAGTTTAAATCCACGAATCTGAATATCGCCTTCTTGTAGAATATTAAACAACGAAACTTGAATACGAGCTTGTAAATCTGGCAATTCGTTAATTACAAAAATACAGCGGTGGGAGCGTGGAATCATACCGAAATGAATCACACGTTCATCGGAATAGGGTAGGCGTAGAGTGGCAGCCTTGATAGGGTCAACATCACCAATTAAATCGGCAATTGAAACATCGGGGGTTGCCAATTTTTCATTATAACGCTCCGCACGAGGTAGCCACGTAATTGGTGTATCATCGCCTTTTTCGGTAATTAAATCTTTTGCAAAACGTGATAATGGCTCAAGTGGGTCATCGTTTAGTTCAGAACCTTCCACAATTGGCACATATTCATCTAAAAGATTAACCATTAATCGAGCAATACGAGTTTTTGCCTGTCCACGTAAACCTAAAAGGTTGATGTGGTGCATCGATAAAATGGCTTTTTCTACTTCTGGTATAACTGTATCTTCATAACCCCAGATACCCGGAAATACAGTTTCTTTATTTTTAAGTTTTTCAACTAAATTATCTCGAAGTTCTTGTTTGATAGATTTTGGTTTATAACCACTAGCTTTTAGTTCGCCGAGTGTTTTTATCTTTAAAATATTCTTATCGAAAGCCATTTATTTAATAGATAATGTAGAATGAAAAATGAATAATATACATATTCTGAATAACGGTTTTTCGTAAGAAATGGTTTGAGTGCTTCTACGACAATTTTTTAAATTGTCAGTTGGTGCGGAACAATTTAGAAAATTGTTCTACAAAAATAATGGTTCAAAACTTTTTAAAGTTTCGTCAAAAACTACAAACTTGGCAGGAAATCCTTCTTTAATTTGACCGATTTCATTCTCAAGTTTTAATGCTTTAGCTGGTCTGATAGTAGCCATTTTAATCGCTTCTTCGAGTGGAATTCCAACTTTTACTATTGCATTTTTAACACAATCACCCATTGATACGGCAGCTCCAGCGAGATTTCCTTCTGAGTTTCTATATTGGCCATTTTCTAAGTAAGCATCAAATTCTCCCCATTGGAATTGTTTTACCTTTTCGCCAACAAACAGAGCATCAGAAATCAAGAAAAGTTTATCTTGTTTAATTTTATAAGCAATGCGAGCTGCGGCATAATCACAATGAAAGCCATCTAAAATAATTGGAGCATAAACTTGAGGGCTATCAAAAGTTGCTCCCACTACGCCAGGCTCTCGATGCCCCATTTGAGTCATAGCATTATAAAGATGTGTACAAAGTTTAATTCCTTGATTATAGGCCGATTTTGCTTCCTTATATGTGGCATTTGAGTGACCAAGCGAGATATTAATACCACTTTCGAGGAGCATCTCGATTTGTTCGGGAGTAAAATTTTCAGCGGCGATAGTCATAAGTTTTATGACATCCTTACCATATTTGATAATTTCTTCAAGTTCTTGATTACTTGGTTTTCGGATATATTGTGCCAAATGAGCTCCACGTTTAGCAAGGTTTAAAAACGGACCTTCGAGGTGGATACCCAATACGCCAGTATTTGGATTCTTTGAAAGGAAGTTACGTGTAGCATCAATTCCTCTGAGAATATTTTCATGTGGAGAAGTGATTAAAGCTGGCAAAACATGTGTTGTACCAAGTTTTAAACTTGATTCATAAATATCAGCTATGGTTTCTTCATTGGCGTTTTGAGTAAAATGATATTTTTCTCCACCATTGATATGCGTATCAATGAAACCAGCAGAGATATGTTTACCTTTTAAGTCAATTATTTTTGCGTCAGGTTTTTGTTCAGATGCTGAAATCTTACCATTTTCTATAATAATTGCTTGATTTTGAAGTATTTCAGTGCCTGTATGGACAGTGGCATTAATGATAATTGTTTGCATAAAAAAACTTGCTCGGGTTGAGTGAGCAAGTTAAAGAAAAAGTGTGAATTTGGAGTATATGAATATTTGGAATGCACTATGAAATTTATAAAATTGAGCGACTTATCATTTGCCTTTTTACCATGGTCATTCTTCTGCGAGAAACCCTTAGAAGTTTACCCGTTGATAATTTAATCAGGCCTGTTTTCCCTTCTTGGGTGAAATGTGTGATATAATTTGGATTGAGCAAAAAAGATTTATGTACACGAAGAAAATCAGACATGTGTGCGTCTTCAGCATATTTTTTTAAAGTAGATGATGAGACAACTTTTTTGCCATTAGACAAATGAAAAATTGTATAGTTTACATCGGCTTCGAGGTAAGTAATCTCATGTTTTTCTGGAGCGTTAAAGGTTATCATAGCAATTTGTTTTGGTTATATTGATTCGATTCAATTTTACAAAGATCGCACTCAAATCATATGTCATTCAATGTGAGAAACACGGTATTAAAGGGGTGTTTTTACTGTATATTTCAGTAATGGAAATAAAAAGCCCCAGTCTGGGGCTTTTTTAAAATTATAATAGCAGTTTTCAAAGTTTTATTTTAACATCAAAATGCAGTATAAACACTTACTTTTAGATTTGGTATAGCTCTATCAACCGATCCAGTAATACTTTTTGTATCTGAATTATTTATTATAAAACCAACATCAATCATTAATTTTGCAGAGGTTTTTGAAGAAGAAAGTAAAGCTTTGATACCCACATCAAAATATCTAATGATGCTATGTAAACTGCTTTTTTCTGTTCGATAAAACTTATCAAATACTTTGATATTGTCAATTGGCAGAATATAATTTTGATTGGCGTAAATACTTAGTATGTCATTGGCAACAAGGATTCTTTGGAGTCCAATTTTGGTATGAATGACACCCATATTAAATAGGGTTGTGTCGGCTTTATTCTTTGTTGAATCGATGCCATACAGGTTTTTTCCTAAATAATTGAAACTAAAAAATATCCCTGTATTTTTATCTTTTGATGGCAATGTGGTTGTATTAATTGTAAAACCCAAATTGCTGGCTTCTGGGATAAAAAGATTACTAAGACGTAAATTTTGATTAGTCATAGCAGCAGTAAAGAGTTTGACTTCACCATACCAGTCAGAATTTATAAACTGAAACTTTCTATTCCCTAAAACTGTAGTCGAAGGAATCAATGAACGTTGTCCTAAAAGTGAATTGATATTTACAACTGCGGCTAAATCTTTTTCCTCTTTTGTTGTGCTATATTTTTTCTTCATTTCAGTAATCTTTTCGTTTGTATTTTTGATGTTTTCACCAAAACGGATGTAATCGTTCTGGTTTTTTTCTAAACATTTTAGCACTTTTTCGTATTCGGAATTAAGCCTTAATGTGATAATCTCAAGATCAGTTGCGTTCTTAATTAACTTAGGGTTTATCTTAAGTAGATATTCTTCAATATGGTTTTTTAATGTGATTATCTTCATATTTGTATTCACTAAACTATCTTTTTGGGCTAAGTATGTTCTGAAATACCGAAAATAAAGAGAGTCACGATAAGATAAAATTTGAAAATTTTCTTCTGTATTCAACTTGTCAATACTTAAATCTTCAGAAAATTTATTTAATCCACCTGCTATTTTAACCCTTTCATTGTCTAGTTCATTATACTTTTTTAAGAAAGCCTCTGCAACTCGTTCAAGAATATTTTTTGATAGAATAGAGTCTTTTTGGATAATTTCTCTATTCAATTCGACTATATTTTTAAGTAATTTATTGATTTCTGAATTTTTATCATTAATCTCAATATCTTTTTGTTTAATCAGGGAGTTTAGTGTATCGATTTTTGCGAGAAAATCTTTAATCTTTTTTTTATTTTCGGATTGTTTATTCGCTAATCTACGTCGCTCTTCAATTAATCGATCTAATTCTCTATTTGCTTTTGTAGAATCATTCCTTGATCTTTCTAATTGTACATTAAAATTCTTTAGTGCTTGTACAGTATTGGTTTTATTTAGAGATATAGTATCATTCTTAAGTTTTTCAAAATTAATATCAACAGGTTCTCTTTGCTTATTGAACTCCAATTTCTTTAGTGATGGAATAGCCTCTACTTGGTTCAGTCTATCATTATTTTCCGATTCTTTATATTTAATTTTTGCCTCTTGCAGATTTTGGGCATAAGTTGTAAACTTTATGTATATCAAAACAATAAGGGTAAGTAATTTTTTCATTTGTCTGTAATCTAAATATTGTAAAATAATTTTGTTAGTTGGAATTTTATAATGATTTTTATAGTAAAGTGAGGGAAGAATCTACAACTGCAAATCTCTATTTATAATTATCAATTCAAAAGGTGGGGAATACGGTATTCAGTTTGTGATTTTTACGGTTTTAAAAGGAGATAAATACGGGTATTTAACCTCAGTATTGGGTGTAATCTGTTGATAGACAATTGTTTGTGAATTATTTTGAAATTTAGACTTGTAGATGAATATATGAAGTTGTAGTTTTCTGAAAAGTTATTGATTTACCTTAATACTTCATATTACGATGAAAAATTTTGAATTAAAAGAAACCACAATTGCACATGCACATGTTTTGAAACATAAACATAAAAATCCAACCAAACCAACAGATTTATTTTATCAAGCTTATGCGGTTGCTTGTCAGTTTGATAATATAAAAGACCATTTTTCAAATCTAGACATTTCTGAATTGGCCAAACCTGAAAATTCAATTGGTATCAGGGTTTATATTGGCGAAAATGACAATGGAAATAAAGTAAATTATTTAACATTTATTCAATTATCAGAAGATGGTTTTTTCTGGGACGATGTTAGGGGTGGAAGTGTCTATTTGGTAAATAAACCTTTTATGAATTTGAAAAAGCTTAGAAAACCAAAACCTACTCAAAAAAATAGTAATTTACCAACAATTGTTAATAATGATGGACAAGAAGTTATCATTTTAACTTCTCATCAATCATGTGAACCCGATTGTCCTAAATTTTCTTTATTAGTTGAGATTTAGTAATTTTTTTAAAAAATGACATTATTTGATTTAGTTACCTACTCAATTTGGTTAAGTGGTGGAATTGGGATTTTTTATTTTAGAAGAATGAATCCCAGTTCGCTCAATGTATTAGTCATTTTTCAAATTATTGCCATAATATCTGATATTTTTTTGATTTATATTCTACCTAAAGAAAAGGGCAATTTTATTAAGATTTTTTACAGTTCTTTAAAGCCAATTGAGTATGCTGTATTTGTTTATATTTATAATAGGAATATTAGTAAGAAAAGTTTTAAGTTTTACTATTTCGTATTTTCTATTTTATTAATTTTTTCGTTTTCTGTATATACACTTTTGTTTTTACTTTCTAAAAAATCAGCTGCAAATAATGTTATTATTTTAGAAGGAATATTATGCATTATTTTAGTGATGCTATATTTTAGAGATATTTTGAGTAGTAAAGAGATAATTAGTCTGCCCAAAGAACCTCTTTTTTTGATTGCCATAGGAATATTTCTATATTTTTCCGGTAATATAGTTGCCACTGGTTTTTATCATCAACTCAAAATGAAATCACCCGACTTAGCAAAATCTTTATATAAATTAATGAATCATCTGCTTCTTATTTTTCAGTATTTAATGTTTGCTTTTGCATATTATGTAGCTAATAAAATGAAATTAAATGAATGATTTTGAGCTTTTAGCAATAATAACCTCATGCGTTTTCGTAATTTTAGCAATATTTATTATTGTTTTCTTATTTCTATTTCAGAAAAAGCAAGTGCAAAATCGCCAAGAAAAAGCAGCCCTAAAATCCCAATATGACCAAGAGATATTAACTTCACAACTAGAAGTACAGAATACAACTTTACAATATATTGGACAAGAACTACACGATAATATCGGACAGTTACTTTCAGTAGCTAAAATAAACCTCAATGTCTTAGAGGAAACCACCCAAAATACCGAAAATGAAGAATATATTAAGCAAACCAACGAACTTATAGAGCTGTCAATTCACGAATTAAGGGCATTGTCTAAGAGTCTCGATGGTGATTTTGTTCATGATTTCGGTCTTCAAGAAAGTATCGCTCATGAATTACAAAGGATAAAAAAAACAAGAAAATTCGAAACAGAACTGGTTATTCACGGAGAAAAATATACTTTAGGTTACGAACGAGAAATTGTTCTTTTTCGAATCGTGCAAGAGATTTTGAATAATGCCTTGAAACATTCAAATGCTCAAGCCATCGTAATTAGTATTAGTTACACGCCCAATAATTTTGTGCTTACAGTAAATGATGACGGAAAAGGCTTTGATATTGAAACCGCATTAAAAAATGAATTAAGCCAGTCAGGATCAGGTTTAAGAAATATAAAACGCCGGGCAGTTTTAATCAATTTTGATTGTAAGATTGATTCTCAGATTAATCAAGGTACAAAATATGTTTTATCTTCAACAAATCTCTTAAAAAGTAAATAGTTTATGATAAAAGTAGCCATTGCCGATGACCACCAATTAGTGGCAAAAGCTATCTCGGGTTTGATTCAAAAACTCGAAAACTATGAAGTTATTTATGAGGTTGAAAGTGGCAAGGAATTGGTTCGTCATTTTAAGTTAAAAATGATTCCAGATATTGTTTTACTTGATATAAATATGCCAGAAATGGATGGCTACGAAACTGCTCTTTGGCTGAAAAACAATTATCCAGAAGTAAAAGTATTGGCACTTTCTATGTATGATAAAGAGGAAGCTATTATCGGTATGCTACGTAATGGAGCCAGAGGTTATTTATTGAAGGGTTGCCGTCCTTCAGAGTTGAAAACCGCTTTAGACGCTTTGTCGGAAAAAGGATTTTATTATACTGAATTTGTCACTGACAAATTAATTAGAGGCCTAAATCCAGAAAAAATTATTGACCCAATCGAACAATTAGGTTTAAATGAGCGTGAAACTGAATTTATAAAATGGGCTTGTAGTGAACTTACCTATAATGAAATTGCCGATAAAATGTGTGTTAGCCCTCGAACAGTTGATGGCTATCGTGAACAAGTATTTTTAAAACTTAATGCCAAAACTCGTGTTGGACTTGTTATGGAAGCAATAAAATTGGGCTTAGTAAAGGTTTAAATAAGCTTCAATTTTAAATATTTATTTAATTCTTCAAATGCTGTAAGCGTTATTTATATTTTGCTTGCTTTTTCAAATACGTTTATTATCTTTGGTTTTCGTCAATAAAAACCAAAGATAATTATGTTGAGTCGTGTCGCCAATTCCATTTATTGGATTAATCGTTACATTGAGCGTGCCGAAAACTACGCACGTTTTGTAAGTGTAAACCTTAATTTAACTCTCGATGCCCCCGGAATTCTGACTGCTCAGTGGGAGCCACTTCTTATTGCTACGGCTGATAACTATGGTTTTTTTGAACATTACGATTTTGCGGACCGCGATACAGTAATTGATTACATGACTTTTGATAAGCGGAATCCCAATTCGATTTATAGTTGTTTGGCCAATGCCCGTGAAAATGCTCGAACAATTCGTGAAAGCATAACAAAGGAGATGTGGGAACACATTAATACTTTCTATCTAAAGATTTTAGAAACACAATCGACTAAGAACTGGGAGGTTGAGCAACTATTACAGTTTTTTGAAGAAATTAAGGAGGGTTGCCAGTTGTTCTTTGGAATCATTGATTCTACCGTAACCCGTAATGAAGGTTTTCACTTTGGTCGGTTAGGTCGGCTTCTTGAACGTGCCGATAAAACTACTCGCTTTTTAGATGTTCGGTATTTTACTTTATTGCCAGATGACCAACTGATGGGTTCGCCACAAGAATTATTGATTTGGACATCCGTACTGAAATCGGTGAGTGCATTCAATATGTATCGTCAGCAGCACCGTGTTATCAACCCATCACATATTGTAGAATTCTTGATTCTTGATAAAAGTTTTCCTCGTTCGGTTGCTTATTGTATGCGTCAGGCAGAGCTATCATTGTACCAAATTTCGGGTAGAGATATCAATACAGGATATTCAAATTCTGCTGAAAAAGAGCTAACTCGCTTGAGACACGAAATTGAGTTTACAGAGGTAAGAGACATCTTAAAGAAAGGCCTACACCCATACTTAGACGAGTTTCAAATAAAAAACAATACTGCTGCTAACAAAATATTCGATACATATTTTGATTTGAAACCAGTTGAGGTTTGATATGAATCTAAATTTTTGAATCTATCATGTTTTTAGTTGTATTTGGTTTAGTGCAATTTTTTTAGTTTAAATATACTCAAAAATGACATTTTGTCTAGGTGTTAAAGTAGCCAAGGGGATTGTGGCTATTGCCGATACTCGCATCACTTCAGGAAGTGAGGTATCAAGCAATAAAAAGGTTTTTGTACATCAATCACAGCACCATTCACTATTTATCATGACTGCTGGCTTACGTTCAGTACGTGATAAAGCTATTACTTATTTCAAAGAAGTTTTAGAAGAGCAAGATACGAAATTCGATAAACTCTATAAAGCTGTAAACGCTTTTGGAGAAATGGTGAAGCGGGTGGCAAATGAAGATAAAGCTTCTTTACGAGAAGCGGGGCTTTCGTTTAATTTATCAGCAGTTATCGGAGGACAACTCGAAAAAGATGAAGAACATAAATTATATATGCTTTATCCTGAGGGGAATTGGATTGAAGTAACTGAGGGTTCTCCATTTATTATTATCGGACAACCAAACTACGGTAAACCTATTTTATATAGAAATTTGAAATATGATACTCCTCTTCAAGATGTTTTGAAATTAGGTTTTTTAGCTTTTGATTCAACCCGTGTCAGTGCCAATGATGTTGATTTTCCGATTGACGTAATTTTATGCGAAAAAGATAGCTTTAAGATTACGGAGCAACGCTATGAAAAATCAGATTTAGAGCAAATATCGTATCAATGGAATGCCCTATTAAATGCTTCTGTACAAAAACTACCAACCGATTGGATGGAACCAATTTTCGCTAAATCGCTTGAAGATTAATATGGATTCGATTCTACTGATGGCACGATTTTTAAAAATCGTGCCATCAGTATTTAAAGCAAAATATAATAAATCAAATAACCATGATTCTAAGGGTTGAACATACACTTCATTATAGCTATACAGCAGCGGTATTGCTTACTCCACACCTTGTTTATATGAGTCCGCGAATCTCAATAAATCAACAGTTATTAGCTTATTCGCTTGAAATTTTGCCAACACCGAGTCTTTATTTTCATAATTTTGATGCAGAAGGTAATACCCAATCAATGGCCTTTTTTAATCAAAATACCGAAAGTTTGAGCTTTAAATTAAATTTTCAGATTAACTCCGAACCATATAATCCATTTCAATTCATCTATTTTCCATTCGAAGCAGAAAAAATTCCATTTAAATATTCAGCGACAGAACTAAACTTGCTACAAGCATATTTTAAGCAAGAAGGTGTAACAACCCTAATTCATCAATTTTCTCGACAGATAGCTTCAGAAGCATATTGGGAAACTACTAGTTTTCTGATGATGCTTGCTAGATATATTCAAGAAAACTTTAATTATGAAATAAGAGAACAAGGAGAGGCCAACCCACCAGAAAAGACACTTATTTCTCGGAAAGGCTCTTGTAGAGATTACGCCGTTTTGATGATAGCTACTTGTAGAGCTATTGGGCTAGCTGCACGTTTTGTAAGTGGTTATTGCTTTGGCAATGAATTACAAGCACACGAACTTCATGCCTGGGTAGAAGTATATTTACCAGGGGCAGGATGGAGAGGATTCGACCCAACCGAGGGGAAAATGGTTGATGGATATTATATTGCATTGGCCGCTTCAGCAGATGCCGAGTTAATAAATCCAGTAAAAGGTAGTTTTAGAGGTAATGCACTTTCAAAACTTAATACCTACGTGAACATTTATGAGGAATTTACTTGATTTAAAAATGTGATTTGAAGTGGGCAATTCTAATACAAGCGTAGATTTTTAGAAAAAAATGCTTACTTTCGCAGCGTTTGTGCGATTTATTTATATCAAAAGAGTTTTTCTTTTACCAGTAAAATATCTTGAAAGGCTCTAATAGATAGTATCATCGTAAACATAACTAATAAAATATAACCTAAACTTACATTTCATTTACTAAAAACCTTAATCTTCTGGTTATGAGCATTAAAAATAGGCTGATTGTTATGAATTTTCTCCAATTTTTTATTTGGGCTTGCTGGCTCATTACAATTGGAGCTTATTGGTTTCAAAATAAAGGTTGGTCAGGAGCTGAGTTTGGTGCAATTTTTTCAACAATGGGAATTGCTTCGTTGTTCATGCCTACGCTTGCGGGAATTGTTGCCGATAAATATATCAATGCTGAAAAGCTTTATGCAATTTTACATTTGCTAGGGGCTTTAGTCTTGATTTATATTCCCCAAGTAAATAATCCTAATGAGTTCTTTTGGGCAATTTTACTTTGCGTGATTTTCTACATGCCCACATTGGCACTTTCGAATTCGATTGCGTATACAATTCTGAAGAATAATAACACTACTGACCTAGTAAATGATTTTCCTCCAATTCGCGTATGGGGTACGGTAGGTTTTGTGGTGGCACTTTGGGTGATTAGCCTTACCCATAATGAAACTTCGGCAAATCAATTTTACATAGCGGCAGCTTCGGCGATTGTGTTGGCAATTTATTCATTTACATTACCAAAGTGCCCTCCATTGGCTGCCACTACTGATAATAAAACCTTTGCTGAATTATTAGGTTTAGATGCATTCAAACTTTTCAAAGACTCAAAAATCGCTATTTTCTTCATTTTTGCGATGTTTTTGGGAGCTTCTTTGCAGTTGACAAATGCTTATGGCGATACTTTTCTACACGACTTTGCTGGATTAGATGCCTACAAAGATTCAATTGCGGTGAAGTACCCTGCAATTATTATGTCGATTTCTCAGATTTCTGAAACTTTATTTATCTTGGCTATTCCGTTTTTCTTGAAGCGTTTTGGAATCAAGCAAGTAATGCTTATCAGTATGATAGCTTGGGTATTGCGTTTTGGATTATTTGCTTATGGAAATCCTAGTGATGGACTTTGGATGATTATTCTTTCGTGCATTGTTTACGGAATGGCTTTCGACTTCTTTAATATTTCTGGTTCTTTGTTTATTGAAACATATACTGACCCTAAAATTAGAGCTTCGGCACAAGGTTTATTTATGATGATGGTAAACGGATTTGGTGCTGTTTTTGGAAGTTTGATTAGTGGGTATATTATTCAGCAATACTTCACTTTGCCTGACGGCACTAAAACTTGGAATGGCATTTGGCTAACGTTTGCTATTTATTCATTGGTGGTAGCTATTCTTTTTGCCATTTTATTTAAGCACAAGCATGAAGAAGGTGTAGAAGTGAAAGGACATTAAAATGATTGATGATTTACGAATGACGAATACAATTTTCACGTCATTCGTAAATCAAATCATAGAAGTATTAGTTTTCTGCTCGGTAGTACATTGTTGAGCAGTTTTCTTTTTGTAAAATCTTTTTAGCCATTGTTTGTAAACTTTCTGGACTAACTTGGGCTATTTTCTGGGCATCATCATTGCACCATTCAGGGTTACCAGCGTTAGCGGCAAATGCAAGATTCATCGCACGATTTAATAATTCTACTTCTGCAAATGCCAACGTTGATTCCGCTTGGTTCTTAACTTTTTGCAATTCATTTTCTGGTAAAATTTCATCTCTAAGCTCAGCTACTATTTCTTCAATTGCGGCATCTGCTTCTTCTAAACTTACACCTTCATTCAAATTACCATGAATCATAAATAAGCCAGGGTCGAGCGAAGCGGTCACATAGCTTGAAATATTATTGAAAAGCTGTTTATCTTTCACCAATTTGGTGTATAATCTTGATGATTTCCCACGTCCAAGAATATCGCTGATGAGGTCAGTATCGTAGAAGCCTTCATCAAAGCGTCCTTGCATATTATATGCTTTATAAATAGCATTTAGTGGTACTTTTGCCGAAGTTTCTAAAAACTTTGGAGCAATTTGAGGGGCTTCTTGTGGAAGATTACGAACATATTTTTCTCCTGCAGGTATTGGCTCAAACCACTTTTGGCAAAGAGCTTTTACTTGCTGTAAAGTTACATCGCCTGCTACTACTAAAACCGCATTATTGGGTAGATAATATTTATAGAAGAAGTGTTTTACGTCTTCCATAGTGGCCTCTTCGATGTGGCTAATTTCTTTACCAATCGTAGCCCAACGATAAGGGTGTTTTTCGTAAACTAGTGGGCGTAATTTCAGCCAAACATCACCATAAGGTTGATTGAGATAGCGTTGCTTAAACTCTTCTATCACAACTTTTCGTTGAACTTCTAATACTTTTGGGTCGAACGAAAGACTCAACATACGGTCTGATTCAAGCCAAAAAGCAGTTTCAATATTCTGGGCAGGAAGGGTAATGTAATAATTGGTAATATCGGGAGAAGTAAAGGCGTTATTTTCACCGCCAACTCTCTGAAGAGGCTCGTCGTAAGATGGAATATTTTTCGAACCACCAAACATTAAATGCTCAAATAAGTGAGCAAACCCTGTTTTTTTTTCGTCCTCATCACGTGACCCAACATTATATAAAATATTAAATGCCGCCATTGGCGTTGTATGGTCTTCGTGAACATATACTTCTAATCCGTTCGCTAAGTTAAAATGCTCGTAATTTATCATTTCTAATTCACTGTTTTCTAAGCTGTTCTTCCTCAAATTAAGGAGAATCATCAATTTATAACAAGAATTACAAATGTAAGGTTTCTGAATAATTTACTTTAGAAAAAAACGAATTATTCTTTGACGAAGGCTCCATGCAAGAATCACAAGAATTGCTCCAATACTTAGTATAAGATAAAGATTTAGATTTGATGGTAAATCAATTGGGTTTGATTGACCAATGAGTATAAAGTTTGACCAATAGAAAGGGTGGTCTGAGTAAGTACGAATCAGGTCTATTTTTGAATATCTGATTGCTTCATCTGTGGCAAGGCCTTTTTGAAGATAATAATAAAAATGCTGAGAGAGCAAAGACATACTTTCATCGTGTGCATTCCAAATAGTTGTAATAACAGATGGGCAGCCTGCAAATTGAAAAGCTCTTGCTAAACTAATAATTCCTTCACCTTTTCGAATTTTTCCCTTACCTGTTTCACAAGCACTTAATACTACCAATTGAGTTTTATGTAAAGAAAGATTATAAAGTTCTGGTGTATAGAGACGAAAATCTTTGCCATCAGGAAAAAGGGCAATAAATGATTTGGATGGGTCTTGGTCATCTACTTGAGCATGCGTAGCGAAATGGATGATACCTTTATCTTGATAACTTTCTTGAAAATTTATTTTAGTTGCTTGCTTATCCTGTAGAATCTGACCGTTTATGCCCGTAATCTCATTGGCTGAAGCAGGTAATGCTTTAAAGCCTTGGTCACGGAAACGTCCTGCTTCTGCTCCATTACTGAAAGGAGCATAGGCAATGATTTCTGCATTTTGCTTTGAAAGAAATGAATCAAAGTGAAGTGAAGCAGAATTGGCATAGGAAAAAGTATATTTATAGACTAAATAATCGGCTTTTGCTTTCGGCTCTAATACCTCAAACGGTAAGTAGCCAATTATCTCATGACGAGAGACAATTATTTTATGGACGTCTTTTAGCGTTTTTTCAATAGGTTTTATCAAATATTGGTGAGCCCTTTGAGCCATGAAATGGCCTTTGTAAGCATCAATACCGGGTGGAGTATTAATATTCTGATAGGTTAGTGCGAGCGTTTTTTTGATGTTTTGAACATTGTTTGCTTTAATCAACTGAAAGCTTTTATTATTTAAGGCAATATAATAAAGTGCATGGTCGCCAAGGAAATAACTGATAAACGCTGTATTATTCCCTAGTTTTTTTTGAACGTCCTGAACACTTATTTTTTTGTTTTCATACTTAAGTTGGTAGTATTCTTTTGAAGAGGATTCAATTTTATTAATCAAATGATTGAGTTTGATTTTAGCATCTGATAAATCCGCTAAAGTTTTTTCATTACCAGAATCAAGAAGTTTTACTTGTAGTTTGACTATTTTTTGTCTTAATCTTGCTTCCTCTGCTAGTAGATTTGTATCAAGGTTTTTAGGACGGATAGAATTCTCTTTCACAACATCACCTAAGGTAGCCGCTTTACTTGCTTCAATGACATCAAAAAAAGCATTTGACCACCTCGTATCTTGTGTTTTTATCCAAAGTTGATAAATATTTTCAAGGGCTTTTTCGTAAACAGGGTATACCTTTTCGCTATAAAATAGCTTTGATTCGGGCATATCAAAAGTCTGACGGAGTCTTGAAATAAAAGAAATGGTTTGTAAATAAGTTTCAGCCGAAAGTTTCGGTGAGGTGGTGGCAAGTAAATCCGCTTTTTGCGTGAGAGCTACAAAATATTCTTGCGGAGCAATGATTCGCTCGAAAGAAAAAGTTGATTTTTGGTGAGTAGTATCTGCGGCTTTGAGGGCTTTTTCGCAGTGGATGAGTGCTTCTCCAGTAAGACCTTTTTGCTTATAGACTTCACTCAAACCATTTTCAATTCGTGCGACTTGAACACCTTTTTGGTGTTTGAAATTCTTAATAAATATCTCTAGGGCTTGTTGATATTTTTTTTCGGCCGATTCAACATTATTCATTGAGAGCAATGCTTCTGCTCTTTGGGTTAGAATATTTACCCATTGTCGTGGTTGAGTTTCCTTTGATTTTCGATAATATACTTCTGAATCATTAAGGGCTTTAAGAGCATCACTGGGTTTTTTCATTTGTTGATAACACCGAGCTATGGCTAAATAAATGGCCGATGTCTTATCGTCACTTTCAGTTAGTGGAAGGGCTTCTTGTAGTAGCTTTAGAGCATTTGCGTAATCTTTCTTTTCACGATAATATTTAGCCATATTACTCAACACCGCATACATATTAAGTGTAATGTGCTTTTGTTGGCCAATTTGTTTAGCTTGTTGAAAGTAGTTAAATGCTTGCTCGGAGTCTCCTAAGTCATCGACTAATCGACCATAGTTACTCAGAAATGTGATAACAAAAGCGGGCATTTGGTTTTCTATCCATTTCTTTTTTAGAAGGAAATCATAACCAATTTTGAAATGTTTTTCGGCTAAATTGAGCTTGTTGGGTATTCTTCTGTAGTATTCTGCCAACTCGGCATTAAGTTGAAAAAATAAAGTGTCGCGACTAACCCCTGAAATATATTTCAGGTTACTCATCCCTTCTAATACGCTTTTAGCCGCATTTTCATAATCATCTTTTGTAACATAAAAATCTACCGCTTCAAACAAAAAACATTGAATATAATACGGATATTTTTTATCGTTAAAAAGTCTTTTTTCTTGATTTTTATAAATCAAACGAGCTTTATCTAATGAAATCTGTTGGTTTTGTAGTTTGGTATAGACATCATCTCGCATACTATTGATTCGAGCAATAATGGGCTCATCCTGTGCAGAAGCGTTTAGCCCAATTATCACAGTCAATAGTAAAACGAGTAAGGGTTTGTTTATCATGGTTAAATCAAAAAGGACTGTAAATCAGTGTTACTCTTCTGTTCCAGCAGTTGGTGGTGGGACACGTATTTCTGCAATTGAACGTAGTTTAGTGCCAGTTGGTAAATACAATATGAAAGGTGTGTTGGTGGTTAAAACATCACCATAATAGTTATTCAAATAGTTTGATTTATTTTTTATCATTCCATTGGCATCGAAAAAGGTATTTATTGTACTCGTACTCGGCCGATGTGTGAAAACACGTAATCTATATGAAGGTAAATTGACTGATTTCGGGAGGAAATAAATAATACCATAATTATTTGCTGGTTTATCAGTCGCTTTTGAGAATGATAGCATACCATTATTTATAATGAACGCCTCTGATGTGCTAATGATATTATACTCTTCAAGGTTACCAATACCCAAACCTACCCGTAAATTTACTGATGTATTATTTTTGATGACCCTATCGAAAATAATACTAAATGGATTGTATTTTTCAATGAAAATTTTATTAGTAAATCTATAAGCTTTCATACCCATGATACTACCTTCTTTGCGTTCAAAACTTCCGGCTTCTCTGACATAATATATCAAATTGGCATCATCCGACCTTACAGCAACATCTATTGGTTGATTATAAACATAAGAACTTGTCCACTGTGACTGTGTAATTAGGTTTAATAAATCTTGTGAAGATAAGTTTTGCATTGTTTGTGGAAGTGGTTGCTCAAAGGCAATTACTTCTTGGCTATCCAATACGATAGCATTTGGTGTGAGTCCAGTTAAAGAAGTAGTCACGTCACCGATGGCATTATCAGAAGCCTTGAAATCTCTTATTGCGTTGGCCGTATATGTATTGTTAGCTTCACTTTTGAGCGTGAATGATTTTAAATTGGCTATCTTCACATCATTAAAAGCGAAAGCCTGATTTGTACAGGTAAGACAAATCCAAGAACTTCCATTATAAACTCTTACTACACCGTAGGTTTTGTCAAAAACCATCATGCCAACTTGTGGATTTGAGAAATTCCTAATCTGTCCATTTGTCAAAACAGATAGCTTAAGATTTCCTGCCTCGCCAGGGAATAGTGTAATAGCTTGGCCATACACTTGGCAAGTTAAGACTAACAGCAGTATTATGGCCGATAAAATCTTTCTCATTTTAATTTTTGCTTTGGTAGAATGACTGAATTTGAACTTTTTTTTCCTTTGAAATTATTTTGGACGAATTTAGTCATAATTTTGTCAAAAGCATCGTATTATTTATTCAAATGATTTAAAACAAGACACAAAATTAAAAAAGTTTTTTTGTGACACTAAGTTTTATTAAACTATGAATGATTAAGTTTTAATTGATACTTAACATACAGCAAATATTTTACAATAAATTTAACATTAGATACGCAAATACTGTAAAGACAAAGCCATCAACTGAAATGATTTTATTTCAGTTGATGAACAATTGTTTATTTTTATTTAATGTTTAGTTGTGCTTATTAGACTGAGGATTAGCCTAAAATGAATTTATTTAGGCCAATCGTTAATGTTTTGCTTGAGTCTTCAAGTATCCTGCAGAAAGATTTTTCTGAAGGAACTCTTCTAGGTTTCAGAGAACCTATTTGAATAAGGTGAAGTTGTGTGGAGTCTAGTATAACAAAAGTTGTTGTTCTGTTATGGTTAATTCAATAAGGTGTGAAAATTTGTTTTTCACAATTCAATAGACCTAAAGCAATAAATTAATGAACTTATACTCCAAGTATTTTAGGATGAAGTTTTCATGGCTTTAAAGTTTTAATCAGCATCCTATACTCTTTTATAGATTTTTAGGAAATTTTATTATAATTAGTTTTCATACTCATTAATATCAGTCATATACTTGGATGTAACCTTCGTAATTGATTTTTTTTAATATTTTTTTGAAAATTGTTCAAACTTTCTTTAAGTGTCTGACTATCAATGACTGAGTATTGTTGAAAAATATACCGTCTAATAAAAAATAAAAAGTTTTTGCGTAGGAAAATTGTTTATGAAGTTCTACGGCTCGACTTTTGTTAATGCATTTTTTAGGTTAAAAATGTTAAAAAATGAGTAGCTTTGTAAATTGAGTAATAAAATAGTTATTTGAATGATATTCAAATGATAAATTCACACTTTCCGGGCAAGTTTTAGATTAAACCTTTTAAAAAAAATATCTAAGTGAGGTTACATTTAACAGACTCGTTGATATTAAATAAAAGAAGATGAATTTTAGTTTTTCAAAACAATGGAGTGACCAAGCAATTGTGGAGGGTATCCTTGCAGGAGGACGCCAAGAACATGATGCATTAATTGCCCTGTATAAAAAATTCCATATTTCATTAGAACGCTTTATTACTCATCGTAGCTCTGGCCGAGATTATGCCAAACAACCAGAAGATATTATATGGGAGGCAATCGAAGCTTTTGTAATCAATGTAAAAAAAGAATCCTACAATATAAAAGACGCTTCATTAGAAACATATTTAAAAAGTATTTGTAAAAACCTATGGTTTCGATATATTTCATCAGAAGCTTCACGCGATGAACGTCAAACTAAATATATGTTGGATTGGGATGAACTTGACGAAGATGTAAGCGAAACACTGATTGAAAAAGAAAATTGGTCGTATTACATAGATTTAGTTAATAAAGCGGGTAAAAATTGTAGATTAATATTAGATATGCGTTTGGTTGATGGTTTATCTATGCAAGAAATTTCACAAAAATTAATAAATGAAGGTATTTTTGAAAATGACCAAACAGTTCGAAATACCAAGAGCAAATGCTTAAAGAAAATAATGGAAATGATAAATTTGAACTTCTAATCTAAAATAAATTCATGACTGACCTTTTACAAGAGCAAATAGAGGATTACGTGATAGGTGTGATGTCGGAAATCGATAAAGTTAGCTTTGAGGAAAAGATAAAATCTGATTCACAGCTTCAAAGACAGGTATCCGAAACTCAACTTTTGCGTGAAATCTTAATTCGAAGCCGAATCCGCTCGAATATAAATGCTGTTCGTAAAGAGATTAAGGCCCCTTCAAAGGGTAGAGGAATAATGCTGACACTCGGTAGCTTTGCTGCTGCAGCGAGTATTTTATTATTCATGTTATCTTCGCCTTTGGTACTTACCTCACATGAATTTAGCTATCGTGGCGAATCTACTTCTGTTAGCCCAATAACTCAATCGCGAGCAAATGATTTTGAGCATGCACAAGCACTAATTAATAAAGGAACAAATCCTAAAGAGGCTATCAAACTTTTAGAACCATTGGCGTATAATTCGGAAGTTAGCTCGAATTATCAGCGTAATTCTAAGTGGATGTTGGTCATAGCTTATCTTCAAACGGATGAACCTGATAAAGCCGAAAAGGTTTTTGGAGAAATAAAGTGTGAAGGAGATGAATGTCCGTATTCGTTTTGGGAAAAGACCAAAGTAAAATGGCAGATATTTTGGGCTAAGCATTGAAAAAATGCCTACTTTTGCCAAAAATGAATTTAAAATTTTATGAATATTAGAATAGGACAAGGCTATGACGTACACCAATTGGCAGAAGGTTATGATTTATGCATTGGTGGCGTGAAAATTCCTCATACAGTTGGTTCAGTTGGTCATTCGGATGCCGATGTTTTGCTCCACGCAATGTGCGATGCACTTTTAGGGGCAGCAGCAATGGGCGATATTGGTAAACATTTCAAAAATACTGACCCTCGTTGGAAAGGTATAGATAGCAAGGTTTTATTGAAAATTGTAGTTGAAATGTTGGCAAAAGAAGGTTATAAAATCGGGAATATAGATTCTACCGTTTGTTTACAAGAACCTAAAATCGGAAAGTATATTCCAGAAATGATTAAGGCGATTTCAGAAGTAACAGGTTTGCCAGAAAACTGTATTTCAATAAAAGCCACAACTACTGAAGAGATGGGATTTGTAGGCCATAAAGAAGGTCTAGATGCCCATGCTATTGCTTTGATATATAAATGATAATACAGGTTTGATATTTTTATGTTGTTTTTAAGGAAGGCTTCGCTTTAAGCGAAGCCTTCCTTTTTTATGATTACATCGCCAATTTTAAGCAGATTGTCGAAAACCTCAAGGCTACTATATGATTTTAGCTGTTTTTCTTTAAATTGCATAAAACATTTCTAGACACATCAAAGACTTAGTTAGGGGCAAAAGTTTATCCATAACTATGACTGGACATTTTAAAACCACCATTATTTAATGAAAAAACTTGCTTTTACTTTTGGCTTGTTACTGACTATCAGCTATTTACAAGCTCAGCAAATCAAAATTGGTGATAATGCTGGAACGGTTACTTTTGAAGAATACGAACCGAAATCTACACTTGTTGTACCAGGAAAGCCTATTACTAGAGCTAAATTTCCTTTTATTGATGTCCATAATCATCAGTGGGAAATGAGTAGTAAAGAGAATCTCCAAAAGCTTATTGTGGAGATGGATAAAATGAATATGGGCTTAATGGTAAACTTGAGTGGAAGAGGTTTTAATCAAGATGAAACTAAAAGTACAGCGGGTTTAGTTGAAATGATAAATGCCGTTAAGACCAATTATCCTACGCGTTTTGCTGTGTTTACAAATATTGATTTCTCAAAAATTAATGAACCTGATTGGACAGCCAAAGCGGTAAAAACACTCGAAGAAGATGTGAAACTTCGTGGAGCAAAAGGCCTAAAAATTTATAAAAGCCTTGGTTTTAGCGTGAAAGATAATGGTAAATTAGTACCAGTTGATGACCCTCGTATTGACCCTATTTGGGCAAAAGCTGGTGAATTAGGAATACCTGTATTGATTCACACCGCCGACCCAGCCTCTTTTTGGGACCCACTCAATGCTCAAAACGAGCGTTGGTTAGAATTAAAAACTCACCCAGGACGCAAGCGTGATGCGAGTCAAGGAAAGGATTTTTCATGGGAGCAGTTGATTGAGCAGCAGCACAATGTTTTCAGAAAGCACCCAAAAACTACCTTTATTAATGCACACATGGGTTGGTATCCAAATAATTTAGCTAAACTTGATAGCCTGATGGATGCATTCCCGAATATGTATGCAGAAATCGGTGCGGTTATTGCCGAATTGGGTCGCCAACCAAGAATGGCCAAGAAATTCTTTGAAAAACGCCAAGATAGAATTCTTTTCGGAAAAGATTCTTGGGTTCCTGATGAATACCAAACCTACTTTAGAGTTTTAGAAAGTGAAGATGAGTATTTTCCTTATCATAAAAAATACCATGCATACTGGAGAATGTATGGCATGGGGCTTTCAGATGAGGTTTTAAAGAAAGTTTATTATAAAAATGCCCTAAAAATTATTCCGGGCTTAGATAAATCTCAATTTCCTAAGTAAAACCTTTAAAGGAAGACTTCGCTCGAAGCGAAATCTTCCTTATTTTTTTATTATTACCTAAACTAAAATTAACATGAAAAAAACTTACCTCTTCATCATTGTGGGGCTATTGGCAAGTAGTATGAGTTTCGCTCAGAAAAAGAAAGCAGCCACTGCTCCGACCGACAAACTTGAACTTTTAAAACAGGAGGTCATTAAGAAAATTGACGACCGACAAAAGTTTACGCAAGAAGTAAACGATATGATTTTTAGTTTCGGTGAATTGGGCTTTCAAGAATACGAAACATCAAAGTATCTAACTAATTTACTCGAAAAAAATGGTTTTACGGTTGAAAGAGGTGTAGCCGGAATGCCAACCGCTTGGATTGCTAAATGGGGTTCTGGTAAGCCTGTAATCGCCATTGGTAGTGATATAGACTGTATACCGAAGGCTTCACAGAAACCTGGAGTTGCTTACAAAGACCCAATCGTAGAAGGTGCTCCCGGCCATGGTGAAGGGCATAATTCGGGTCAAGCTCTCAATATTACTGCTGCATTAGCATTGAAAGAATTAATGGAGCGTGAAAAGATTTCGGGTACATTAATGCTATGGCCAGGAGTAGCCGAAGAGCAAGTAGGTGCAAAGGCTATCTTTGTTCGTGAAGGTTATTTCAAAGATGTAGATGCTTGTATTTTTACCCACGTGGGTGATAATCTAGGTGTTTCATGGGGTGATGCAGGAAATAATGGACTCGTTTCGGTAAAATTTCATTTTGAAGGTGAAGCTGCCCACGCAGCGGGTGCTCCTTGGCGTGGAAGAAGTGCCTTAGATGCCGTTGAATTAATGGATATTGGTTGGAATTTCAAGCGTGAACACTTGGAAACAACACAACGTTCGCATTATGTAATTTCTGATGGTGGCGACCAACCAAACGTTGTTCCATCGAAAGCTACTGTTTGGTATTATTTCCGTGACCGCACTTACCCAAGAATCAAAAAATTATTTGATAGTGGTATAAAGATAGCTGAAGGTGCAGCTATGATGACCGATACAAAGTTTACTTATGAAATTTTAGGTAGTGCTTGGCCAGGCCACTTCAATAAGCCTATTGCCGAAACAATGTATCAAAACATAAAGCGAGTTGGTTTACCACAATGGTCGGAGGATGACCAAAAGTTGGCAAAAGCTGCCCAAAAAGAATTGAAAGCTCCCAAAATTGAAGGATTAGCAACTAAACTTGATACGATGAGTGAGCCCGTATATTCACCAAATATTGTACGTCAAGGTGGTTCTGATGATATTGCGGATATTTCTTGGTCTTTGCCTACTGTGGTTTTACGTTATCCATCAAATATGCCAGGAATGCCGGGCCACCATTGGGCAAATGCCATCACAATGGCTACTCCAATTGCACATAAAGGTTGTACTGCAGGAGCAAAGGCTGAAGCGTTGACAATCTTAGATATGCTATTTAAGCCAGAAATTATCAAAAACGCTTGGGATTACTACAATAAAGAGCAGACAAAAGAGATTAAATATACGCCATTAATCTCGAAAGATGATAAGCCAGCTATTAAGCTCAACAAAGAAATTATGGAGAAGTTTCGCCCTGAAATGAGCAAGTATTATTATGACCCAACTAAATACAAAACGTATTTAGAACAATTAGGCATTAAATATCCTACGGTAAAAGAGTAAATATGATTTGATTCAAATTGCAGTCTTCATTGGATAGAAGACTGCAATTTGTTTAATATTAATCTTCTGGAAAAGGAACAAAAACAAATCCCGCAAATTCTGCTTCAATTACAAATAGGCAGCAATATTCATCGGCATTTTTGTAGTTTTCTTTGAATAACTCAATTGATTCTTCTCCAATTAGTTTTCGTTGCACAAATTCATCTAAAAATGATGCTTTGTAATCGAATTGAGTATCGAAATCAAGTCGTGTGAATAGCATTTGTCCAACCTCAACCATCGTACGGTTCACGACAAAAATAGGATAATCTGAAAAACCACGCTTACGAATTTGATAAGAAGCTTCTTTTAGATGGTCGGCAACTTTAATAAAATCCGATGCAATTTCACCCATAATCTTCCTATCGAGTTCGGGAGAGTTTACATCATCTAATATGGTATTTTCGTTTGAATGAGAAGTCATATTTCTAAGAAAATTTAATTTTTGTACAAAATTAATGAAACTATGCGTATTGAAAAACAAACCAATTTTTGACTGAATAAATTCAATATCGAACTTCACACAAAAAATTTAAAAAGTAATTTTTAGGCTAAGCTATTCGTTATAATTATTCATAGCTTCTTTTTTTTAGCACTATTTATTACACAAACTACCATGAATCTATGACAACTACAATCATTATCACCCTTTGTATTCTATTACTTTTAGCTTATATTTTTGATATTACATCGGCCAAAACAAAAGTTCCTTCTGTCATTCTTTTGTTAATATTAGGTTGGTTGGTGCGTCAGAGTACCGATTTTTTTGAGCTAAAAGTACCTAATCTCAACGTTATTTTACCTGTTTTAGGTACTGTTGGCTTGATTTTAATCGTATTAGAAGGTTCATTAGAGTTAGAATTGAATCGTTCGAAATTTCCAATGATAGGTAAGTCTTCGGTGATTGCCTTAGTACCAATGCTTATTTTTAGTTTTGCATTGGCAGCTTGTTTTCAATATTTTGGAGAAAGTTCTTTTAAAATTGCTTTAGCAAATGCAATTCCACTAGGTATCATCAGTAGTGCGATTGCGATTCCGAGTGCGAGAAATTTATCGGTTGAAAAACGTGAGTTTATCACTTATGAAAGTAGTCTTTCGGATATTTATGGTGTAATTTTCTTTAATTTTATTACTTTAAACGATAATATTGGCTCTGAATCAGTAGGCCATTTTTTATTGGAATTATTGCTGATTATTGTTATCTCGTTTGTTGCTACTTTAGGTTTAGCCTATTTGCTGGGGCGAATTAAACATCACGTAAAATACGTACCTATCATCTTACTGGTGGTTTTGATTTACAGTATTTCGAAGGTATATCACTTGCCTGCTTTGATTTTTATTTTACTTTTTGGTTTATTTTTGGGTAATCTCGATGAGTTGAAAAGTTTTAAACTCATTGAAAGACTAAAACCTGATATTTTAGATAAAGAAGTACATAAGTTTGGAGAATTAACCACCGAAATCGCATTTTTGATTAGAGCATTATTCTTTCTATTATTTGGTTTTTTGATTGAAACTTTAGAAATTTTAAATACGGATACCATCATTTGGGCCATCGGAATAGTATTGGGTATTTATTTCCTTAGAGGATTACAACTCTATGCGATGAAAATTCCTTTAAAGCCTATTATCTTTATTGCACCTAGAGGTTTGATAACTATTCTACTGTTTTTATCAATTCCACTGGGGCAAAATATTAGTTTAGCCAATAAATCATTGATTATTCAAGTAATTATTCTAACTGCATTGGTTATGATGTTTGGGCTGATGCAGGTTAAAAATGAAGATTCAGAAACTGTAGACATCAATCGTTCTGAATTTTGAAAGTAACTTCACCTATGGTTGTCGTTTAGGCAAAAACGCCATTTTTATTGAAGATTACTTTGTATTTAGAGAAGTTTGACTTTAGTCTAAATATATTATTTGACTAAAGTCAAACTTGTTTTGTTTTTGCTTGATTCCGTCAGTTAAAACTTACGTCAAAGTGCCAAATCCTGTTGATAAATTTTAATAATTCGAGATGTCTCATTTTACATTCTTGCGGCAATCAAAAGGCTAAGGTCTTTGTATCTTAAATTAAATCTTTGGGCAAGTGGAAGATTAGTAAGGCTACCATTGAAGCAATATACTCCCTTGGTAAACCATTGCTTGGCAAAAATCATTTCTTCAATTCCTCCAACATTTCCTGCTTTTAACAAAAAAGGCGTAAAGACATTACTCAAAGCAATACTAGCAGTATGAGCTACTCTTGAAGCAATATTGGGTACACAATAATGGGTGATACCATATTTTTGGAAAGTAGGTTGGCCATGGGTGGTCATTTCTGAAGTTTCAAAACACCCACCTTGGTCAATCGACACATCAATGATGATAGAATTAGGTTTCATCCTTGATACCATTTCTTCGGTTACAATCATTGGTGCTACACCATCATCAGACCTCATTGCACCAATCACTACATCAGCTCTAATGAGGGCATCGGTTAAGGTATCAGAATCAATGATGGCTGTATAGATATGCTGCCCAACTGAATATTTTAAACGTTGAAGTCGATAAATATGCTGGTCGAAAACTTTAATCTCAGCCCCAAGTCCAAGGGCGGCACGAGCGGCATATTCGCCCACAGTTCCCGCACCAATAATGACAATTTTAGTTGGAGGTACTCCCGTAATTCCTCCTAAAATCATTCCTCTTCCATCATGGGCACTGCTTAAATATTCGGCGGCAATGAGCATTACAGTACTTCCTGCAATTTCACTCATAGTTCTGATAATAGGGAAGTTGCCGACTTTATCTTGGATAAGTTCGAAGCCAATACCTGTGATACGTTTTTCATTGAGGCGTTCAAAGTAATTTCGGCTAAGATTTGGTACTTTTAATGTAGAAATAATGGTCTGTCCGGGCTTTAGATAATCCATTTCAGAATCCATTAAAGGTTCTATTTTTACAATCAAATTGGCTTCATAAACTTCTTCTGGGCTGTAAACAATACGAGCACCAGCTTCGCTGTATTCAGTATCTGAAAATTTTGCTCCTTCACCAGCTCCTTTTTCAACCAATATTTCATGACCATTGCGAACTAAAAGTGCAACGGCATCAGGTGTGAGAGCAATACGGTTTTCTTGGAGTGAAATTTCTTTCGGTAAACCAATAAAAAGGTTTTTATCACTTTGTTTGACAATAGCCGGTGACTCTTGTGGATAGAGTGTAGATTGCCGTGCTAATTCCGAAATAGATTGTCCTGTCATGCTGTTTATTTAAAATTTACGCCCAAAATTTGTCAGTCTTTTGTAAAATAATTATACAACTAAGTGGTGGAAAACTCAAGATTTCTAGCCGATGAATCGGTTAGGGTAATTTTTATATTGAAACATTTTTCTGGAAGTAGTGATTCTACTTTTTCTGCCCATTCGAGTAAGCAAATATTGCCAGAATCGAAGTATTCTTCCACACCAAAATCAAGTGCCTCGGTTTCGTTTTTGAGTCTGTAAAAATCGAAATGAAAAATGGTTTCACTATCATTGGTTTGATACTCATTTACGATTGAAAAAGTAGGGCTTTGAATATGACCTTCTACACCAAGAGCTTTACAAACTTCTCTGATTAGAGTGGTTTTTCCTGCTCCCATTTCGCCTTCAAAAATCCAAATTCTATAATCTTTAGCGGCAGCAATTACTTGTGCTGCTATCGACGATAAATCTTCAATTTTATAAATCATTTTGCCCGCTTTGTTTGAATTATCTTGCAAAAATCGTATAAATACTTAAAATTATTTCAATCTGATTTTAGAAAATTCGTTTTTATAGAAAAATCAAATTTTCTTAGGCAATATATGTAGAAATCTGTTGATTTTTCGAGA
>NZ_LXHX01000116.1:0-10610 GCF_001649495.1 Emticicia sp. MM
CACAGCTTTCGAATTTTTGATAGCTTTTACTATTGATGCTGATACATATAAATGGACAAAAATCGGTATCTTCATTATTCTTACAATCGTGAAAGCATACTATATCGTGGGTATTTTTATGCACTTAAAGAACGAAGTGAAATCGTTGATTTGGACAATAATTCTGCCATGTATATTCGTGGTATGGTTGATTGTTGCTTTGATTGTGGAAGGAGGATACATTGGTTTAGTGAGATATATTGGCAAATAAAATGCAAAAAAAATCTTCTAAAGTCGGAATACTAATAGGAATATTAGCTGTTCCGACTTTAATTTTTGTGATGCTCAAAATGTTTGGGCAGAACTATTATAAACTACCTTATTTAATGCCTGAAATCGATGAAACAGGTCAGGTAGTAATTAAAGGTGGAGATACAGTTTTTCACCAAATTCCGCCCTATAAATTAATTGACCAAGAGGGTAAAGAATTTTCAACTGAGCAACTAAAAGGAAAAATCTATGTAGCTGATTTCTTCTTTTCAAGATGTGGAACAATATGCCCCAAGCTTTCTAACAGTTTATCGAGAGTACAAAGTATATTCTCCGCTGATACCAATGTTAGGATAGTTTCACATTCAGTTGATCCGAAATATGATTCAGCGGCTGTACTTAAAAAATATGCCCAAAAATATGATGCCAAGCCAGGTAAATGGTATTTCCTGACTGGCGATAAAAAGGCAATTTATGATATTGCTATTAAAGGATATAAGTTACCTGTGGCGGATGCTTCAGAATATGACTCAAAAATAAGGTCAGTAGATGAAACATTTATACACTCAGAAAAGTTACTACTAATAGATAAGGAAGGGTACATTAGAGGCATTTACGATGGGACATATAATCCTGATGTCGAGCGTCTGATAGGAGAAGTGAAGGTATTAACAGAGATATATAAATCTAAAAAGTAGCTTACTTCAGCCCCGAATTATCTTTTATTGCTAATCTATTGTTGAAAAAAACTAAAAATGAAAGCGGTGAAAGCAAAGCAAGATAAAGCTTCGATGACATTTATTAATGTTGTGTCGGTAGCAGTGCCATTAGTGGTGGCAATTTTATTGGGAATCAGACAAAAGCTTGATATTGGAGCATGGACGAAAGTTTTGCCTCATGTTATTGGAGCAATAAACACGTTAACTTCAGTTCTTTTGATTTACGGTTTATTTTTAATTAAACAAAAGCAGATTGAGCGTCATAAAAAGATAATGACAATCGCTTTTGGTCTAGGTGGTTTGTTTTTAGTGTGTTATGTACTTTATCACCTAACCAATCCATCAACGAGTTTCGGTGGAGAGGGCTTCGTTAAATACATCTATTATTTTGTATTAATTAGCCATATTTTACTATCTCTTGTGGTATTACCTTTGGTATTAAGAACATATTTTTTTGCATGGATTAACGAATATGAAATGCATCGAAAACTAACTAAATATGCTTTTCCAATCTGGCTTTATGTATCAATAACAGGTGTAATTGCGTATTTAATGATTAGACCATATTACGTATAATTTAAAGAAATTAATCATGAAAAGATTTCTTGCATTAATAATAGTATTTTTATTGACTCAGACTATCACATTTGCTCAATGTGCAATGTGTAGGGCGAGTGTAGGAAGCAATTTAAGCGAAGGTCGCGGTGTGATTGGCACAGGAATTAATGATGGAATTCTATTGATGTTGGTTTTTACTTACCTTTCAATTCCAACGCTAATTTTTGTTTGGTTTAGAGCGGCAAAGAAAGAAATGCGACTAAAAATGAGCCAGCAATAATTTCATAGATATAATTTTCAAGAAGCGATTACTAGATTTTTAGTCTTGTAATCGCTTTTTTTGTATTTTTCTGAAGTAAAATCACGCACAGAAATGAATGAAATACAACTCCTCGAAAATAACCTAAGAAATTTCTTAGGAATGAGTAAAGTAGCATTTAAGCTTTCTGACTTTGTATTATCAAAATCAACAATTTAAACAATAAAGACTATGAAATTTACAAGACAAGCATCGGCAAATTGGAAAGGTACAGGAATGGAAGGTGTAGGAACTGTTTCGACACAAAGTACTACCTTAAATAACGCACAATTATCGTTTAAAACGCGTTTTGCAGATGGCGTTGGTACAAACCCAGAGGAACTAATTGGAGCGGCTCATGCGGGTTGTTTTTCAATGAAATTTAGCTTTGTATTGAATGAGTTGGGCTTTACCGCAGATAACATTGATACAAATGCAAAAGTAGTTTTTGAAGATGGGAAAATTACACATATTCATTTAGAAATGAATGCTTCAATTCCAAATATTACTGAAGAGCAATTTCAAGAAGCAGCAGCAAATGCAAAGGCAAACTGTCCGATTTCCCAGCTTTTCAATGCTGAAATTACACTTACTGCTACGTTATCCTAATTATTAGAAGCAGATATAAAGAATGTAGGCTCAAAGCATTTGCTTTGAGCCTACATTCTTTATAGATATCTCAACCAAGTTATCTCTGGATGCTGACCTTTATATCGACTATACCATCTACAAAGTGGATACATAATTAGAATTACTATTAACCAAATAAGGTAAACCTGAGGTAAGGTAATTCCATCATCATTTTTAGGACGGCCCAGAGTTTGTTCGTTGAAAACAAAATCATTCCAACTATAACCTTTGGCTAAAAATACTATTATTAAGAAAGTACGAATCACGTACCAATGAATGAGATAATAAAAAAGCGGAACGCTTCCGAAAACCTTAAAAAATTGAAATTTTTTATCGCCAATTTTTTCAAATAACCACAAAAGGAAAAACGAAATACCCAACATACAAAGAGTAAAGTCGAGAGAAGGGGCATTTTTTGAAACATTTAAAAATGATAAAACTGTAAAAAAGGGCTTCGTCTGTGTACTCCAAGGAATAGGGTCTCCATAAATATTGATGAATCTCAATAATAAAAATGTTCCTAAAAATCCACCTGAAATTTTGATAAAAAAGTTGGTTCTGATATTTTTTTCACTCAGAAAGTACTCGCCTAAGCCATAGCCAATCAACATAATCGACCACCACGGAATAATTGGGTAAGCTAAAATCAAAAGTCTTGAACCAAATGGAAGAACAGTAAGCGTAAATAAAGGGCCCAAAATAGTTTTGATGATGGAATCTGGCACGAGAGCTAAAAGACCATAAAATAGCATGATAAAACTCCCAATTGATAAAATTAATCTAGGAGATTTTCCAATTAAGAATGACAGCAGAATGAAGCCCACACCAATGGCTGCAATTACTTGAAAAAGTAAAGTATAGAACCCAATATCTGACCAAATTCCAAAAGAAATAATACTAAATTCTAAGAGTATTAACCAAAGTCCACGAGTTCGTAAAAATTTCTTGTTTTCGGCGATATTCGTCTGGCGTTTAGCAGAAATATAGGCCGAAACACCTGATAAAAAAACAAAAGTAGGAGCACATAAATGGGTAATCCAACGAGTAAAAAAAAGAGCAGGGTAAGTGTTACTTAAGTCCGTCGGACTTTGGTTGAGAGAGTTCTGTAATAGAAAATCACGGGTATGGTCAAGGGCCATGATAATCATGACGATACCCCGAAGAGTATCAATGGAAGTAATTCTTTTCATAATTTATTTATTAGGGAAACAATTTGATATTTTAACAAATGTAAAGTTAAAAGTACTAGAATAAAAATTTTGTAAAATTAATTTCCTTATAATCAGTGAGTTGTATGTGAATTTACTTTGCGTTTTTGATAAGAATATCGTAGAAAATGAAAAAAAATAAAATTAACTGACATAGGGTTGACAGTGAATAAGATTTACTTTACATATCCTTCCCATCCAAACCTAAGAGAATTATGATTTGGGTATTTAAAACTACGATAAAAAATAAAAGACAGGTAAAGCAAATTGCTCCTATCTTAAATGAACTAATTGTTTCACCAAGTAAATGGAATTTTGACTTAGAAGATTGTGATAAAATTTTACGAGTGGAGAACTATAAAATTGAATTACAAGAAGATTATCTGATTCAACGGTTATTAATCGCAGGGTATAATGTTGAAGTCTTGGAGTAAAACACTAATGCCACGATTTTTACCGTGGCATTAGTGTTATATATTAAAAGAATTTTTTTCCATTGGAATATTTCAAATCAATACCTGATTTAAACTTTGTGTTATCAAAATTGACTTCATTTTTAAAATCGGCATATTTAAAATCAGCATGATTACCAAATGCAGTGTTTTTGAATGTTACTCGGTCATTGAAATTCGTGTATTTAAAATCGGCATAATTACTAAATCGAACATCAAAAAAATCGGCGTCATTTTTAAAACTGGTATATTTAAAATTAGCATAATCGTAGAAATCGCATTTGGCAAAAATGGCTTCTTGCTTAAAATCAGCATATTTGAAATTAGCTTCTTTGGCAAACTTTGTGCCTCCAAAAGAAGTATTATCCGCAAAATCTGAATATTTAAACTCAGTTTTACCTTCAAACTTACAATTTTCAAAAACTACACTTTTTTCAAAATCAGTCGTAAAAGTAGTACCGTTTCCAATACTCCAATTAACGTTTCCATTGCCCATTTTTCTGTTTTTTTCTTCTTCAAGGTTTTTATAGGCAATAAAATCACCTTTGAAAATACAGTTTTTAAACGAAACAGGAACTTCAACGTAGCTTTTGTATTCTTCGTAGCTACCTTTATTTTTTATACGTTTTTTATTAGAAAGTTCAGTCAAATCTAAATCTCCTACAATGGTAGCATTTTGGTAATCAATCGATTGGCCTTTATCAATTGCTTCAAAAATGGCTTTGGCTGAAACTTCTTTCTGAGCCAATGCTTTTATTCCTACAAAAGCAAAAGCCATCATAATAATTATCTGTTTCATAAATGATTTTAGTATGATAGAAATTAAAATTATTCGTTGATATATACGCCACCCGAATTGGCATCCATTTTAACAGAAATACCACCACCATTGAGCGAACCCCTCACACGGTCTTTTTCCATTGTTCCATTAAATTTGGCTAACGCTGGAACTTTAACTCGTTGACCATCAAGGTCTAAATCCATACCTTTATCTAGAGGCATTCTTACATGAATACTTCCTGCACTTGTAGATAAAGAAAGGTATTTTCCGAGGGATTTGATATCAGCATCAATTCCACCACCCGAAGTTGAAGCTTTTACGCTGGCAGTGATGTCATCTAATTTGATTGAACCACCCGAAGTAGAAGTAATAAAATCTCCGCTAATAACTTCGGCTCTAATTCCGCCACCACTTGTTGTTGCTTTGATATTTCCGCCAAGGTCTTTTAGGGTAAGCCCGCCACCTGAAGTTGAAAGTCGAATATCACCTTTGCAGTTTTCAGCAACAATTCCACCTCCACTTGTTGAAACGTCAATATTATCGCGGCTATCGCTGATATTTATTCCACCACCTGAGGTGCGTCCTTTTACATTGCCCCCTAATTTCTGAAGTTTTAAACCGCCCCCCGAAGTAGTAAAGTTAAGGTCGCCAGTAAGATTTTTAAGCGAAATTCCTCCACCACTTGTAACTAAATCGGTAGAAATTTTTTCTGGTGTGTAGATTTTGAAAGAAATACTTAGTCCACTTTTCCAGTTATTCCAGCCACTTTCGCTTTTACGTTTGGCAATACAGTTAATTGTTTCTCCGTCTTTTTTGACACTTAATTCGTAATCTTTTAGGCGTTCTTCGATTTCAGATTTGCTCAAGTCATTACCACCATTATTTCCTCTAATGTAAATTTCTACTCTTGCTTCACCATCTGTGCTACCCGTGACAGAAATGCCACCACCAGATGTACGAACATTAAGTTTTTTTACTTCAGAAGATTTGTAAGTTTTAACGAAATAGGGTGTTTCTTTGTCTTGTGCGAAAGTAGTAAACGATAAACCTAAAATAAATAATGAGAGTAGCTTTTTCATACAATTGCGTAATGTTAAGATTTCATAATTTTTGTTGTCTGAACATAAGATGCAAAAGATGAAACGAGCGTTGCAGAAAATTCGATTTATTTTTTAGAATAAATCCATGGGGTCTTCAACGACTCTCAGATTTTCGTTAAAATTATCAATCAAATTCATATCTGAATGACTAATTTCAAAATCGAAAACATCAAAATTTTCTTTGATTCTCTGCAAATTAACAGATTTGGGAATACTTGAAACGCCATGTTGTAAAGCCCATCTTAGAATAATTTGGGCGGGTGTTTTTTGATATTTATTGGCAATACTTAGAAGTTTAGGGTCTTGCATTCGCATACCTCTTATAAGGGGAGTATAGGCTTGCAGTTGGATTTTCTTTTGTTTACAGACTTCCAGTAAATCTTTTAAATACAAATATGGACTAAACTCAACTTGATTTACAGCAGGAGTAATTGTGGCGTACGATTCAAGTTCTGATAGAAAAGGAATAAGGTAATTCGCCACTCCGATTGCCCGTACACGGCCTTCGCTTTGAAGTTTTTCGAGTGCTAGCCAAGTATCCTTGCGAGTAGCCTTGATAGGCCAATGTACCAAATATAAATCAATGTAATCAATATTTAGTTTTTGGAGGCTAGTATCAAATGCACGTAAAGTTTGGTCAAAACCTTGGTCGCCGTTATTAACCTTGGTAGTTACGAAAATATCAGCTCTGTTGATACTGCTTTCACGAATCGCATTGCCAATTTCAACTTCGTTTTTATACATTTCAGCAGTATCAATAAGTCGATAACCTGTTTCTAAAGCCCATAACACAGCTTGTTCGGCTTCACGGTTATACATATCATAAACACCAAGGCCTAATAAAGGCATTTGGATACCGTTGTTGAGGGTAGTGTAGAGTTGGTTAGGCATAAAGTTTTTGATTATGTCAAAATTACAATGTTTTTAGGAAAGTATGTTGGTTTAAAATCCCCTATCCCCATCAAAGCTAGAGTTTTTCGATTCTTCACAAATTTGAGGGGGTAGGGGGATGTGTATTAATATTACCTTAATTTACAATTCTGTCTCAACTTACCATTTCTCCAAACCTAATACTTTTTTACCTAAATCGTTTAATTCGGCTGTATCATATTTTGTTTTTTCCCAATTTCTTGGGTCTCCCGGAAATGCATAACCTTCTGGTGAAATGCGGTTTTTCCAAGAATTCACTCGCCAATCACGTAATGCCTCGTTCTCTTCTTCGGCAGGCATCATTGAAATGTATTGAGCAATTCGTACTTTATCTTTCGAATTATTCGGACGAATTCCGTGTGGTTGACTGCTATTGAAAATTAGTAAATCACCCGCTTCGAGCTTTACTTTTACGAATTTATCTTCAAATCCAGTCGTATCTGGTTGGAAGCGATTACGGTCTTCGGGCTGGGTTAGTTTCCATGTATCATACGTACGGAATAGTTCAGGAATACACTGAAAACCACCCATATTTTCGTCAGTTTGGTCGGCTAAAGCTAAAACGCCTTGTACATTTTGAGGCTTAGTTTCTGGGTCATAGTCCCAGTGGATAAAACCTTTATATTCAAAACCTGGGCGTAGTGGGAAGTTCAAATTGGCTCGGTCGATGGTTACCCAAAGTTTTTCTGTTCCCCAAATATCTACAAAAGCATCATATACTTTTTGAGTTTGGCGGTTATTCCACAAATGCTGGTTATTATACACTTCAACCATTCCTGTACCTGTTAATTCCTTCATTTTCATTTCAGCACGAGGGGGTGTGTACCAAGTGTTTGGGTCATTAGGGTCTTTTTCTTCAAATTCCCAAATAAATTGAGCAGTACGTAATGCTTGTTCTCTCGGAACTGCATTCTTAATGATTACGTAGCCATTTTCAATCCAAAACTTCCAGTCATCTTCAGTTAATACACGAAGTGGACCGCCTTCAGCTAAGCTTGTACGAAGCTTAATTTGGCTACTTGTGGCGGTTGAAGGATTTCCGGGTTTATCTGTATGGTTTTGATTCGGCATCATAGTTGGAGCCATAGTTGGGGCGGCGGTAGGCGTTCCTATCATTTGCATAGATTATTTTATTTAATGAATGATGTTAAGTAAAACCAGTTTTTTAAAGCAGTGATTGAAATCAATGGTTAAGGGAACAAAGAAATGTTTAGGTTTATGCGGACTTCAAGTCCGCATCTGTAATTCAAGAGTTCCGTTGTTTTTTAACTAGTGAATAAATTCACTGAAAATATATATCAAAAACACAATTTAATGATATTTAAAATTAAAATAATGATACAAACTTAGGGGTTTAATAATTATAATACTTTACCGATAATGTCAAATTTTTGAATAATATTGATATTTAGGTCTTAATTATTCGTTTTGTTTACGAAATATGTGCAAATTTGATGCTTATCATCGTCTATTTGAATAGAAAATCAAAATGAAAATAGTTTTAGAAGAATTTACGATTGATTCGAAAAGCTCGTTTCGGGTATTTAGACCGAGATTGAGCCAAGTATTTTATTGGCATTTTCATCCTGAATTAGAACTGGTTTATATTGAAGGAACCAACGGAACACGGCATGTGGGCGAACATCTTTCTCAGTATGAAGCAAGCGATTTAGTATTTATTGGCTCGAATATTCCGCATCTAAATTTTGATTATATGGCTGAAGGAGATTACGAAAAAGTAGTTTTGCAAGTAAGAGAAGATTTTTTGCAAAATGCCCTCATCGAAACTCCAGAGTTAAGAGCTATTCAAGCACTTTTTGAACGTTCAAAATACGGAATTGCTTTTGGAGAAAAAACTAAACAACAAATAGCTGAGCGAGTGAAAAGCTTGGAAAGTTTGAGTTATTTTAGTCAATTTTTAGAGATATTAAGCCTTTTTCAAATACTTGCGACAACCCAAGATTACGTTTTACTACATGACAAGCCAGTTGAGAATCAATACAACAAAAAAGACCAAGAACGTATCAAACGACTTTATAAATTTATCGATGAAAACTACCAAAGAAAGATAGATTTGACAGAGGTGGCTGAAATGAGTAACTTAAGTGAGGCCGCTTTTTGTAGGTATTTTAAGAAAATGACCAAACTTACTTTTGTAGAGTTTTTGAATCATTATCGCGTAAATCAGGCAAAAAATCTGCTTTTGCTTGATAGAAATGTTACCGAAACCTGCTTTGATTGTGGCTTTGAAAGTATGTCATATTTCAATCGAACGTTTAAAAAGCTTACAGGTGAAAACCCTTTAGCATTTAAGAAACGGTATTTTATGAAATAAGTGTAAAAAGAGTGGCATACCTTATTGTCGTAGTGAACAGGTGGGCCACTCTTTCATTTTTGTTATATTTATTTCTCCAAAATAATCCAACGATTAAGATTATTGTAAGGCATTTCTAAAACAATTTTGTAGAAAGAAGAGTGTACTTTGCTTACATCAATAGAAGCACTTTCGTCTTTTACAGCCACTTGTTTAATGAACTGATAAGTATCTTTTCCGCCTGTTTCGAATTGATTGGTGGTAGCTAACCAAATCTTAGCATTACCTTTAGGGTCGATAGCCTTCCACTGAATAGTAATTTGTTTCTCTTTAATTGTTGCTTTGGGCGAAATTGCTGAAATTTTTCCAGTTAATGAAACGCCATCAATTTCAAATGCTTGTTCTTTTGGAAACTTTAACCCCAAAAAATTAGCAATAGAAGGCATTATATCAACGATTGCAGGTTGGTTTTCTTTAAAATAGGCATTTAAACCTTGTGCATTGGTTATCACCCAAGTTTGTCGTTCTCTATCCGACTGTCCACCGTGTCCTCGACCAGTTTTGGCATCTCGACCATGGTCGGTTGTTATATAAACTACCCAATCTTCTTTAAAATTTGCTTGTCGATATTTGATTGCATGCCAGATTTTTCCCACTTGCTTATCCATTATTTCAATAGCATTATAAAACTCTGGGCTATCGCCATGTTTATGCCCCATATCATCGGTATACTCCAGATACACCCAATTCAAATCTGCGGCATCAGTCCTGATACCTTTGGCGGCTGCGGCAGTTACTTCTTCATCAATCGAATGAATATATTTACTTTGCTTATCGTGCGGAAAACGGGCAGTGTCAAGTTCTAATCCATCAAAATGAAAATCAGTTCTTAGGTGTTTTGTTTGAGGTAAATTATCGCCCACAAGTTTGGTTCGGTTATCAAGCCAAGTAGAATAAACGGCAGTTTTTTTCGCTGGAAATTGTTGTTTGAAAAACCTAAAAATTGTCCAATAATGGTAGTTGGGAGCTTTAATATCATTGTCCCAAACATTATGTTTGTTTACCCATGTGCCAGTAAGCAAGCTATTGTAGCCAACTGCCGAGATAGTTGGTGTTTGAGAATAATTACCTTTTTCTCCACCTACATAAGCACGTGTATAGCCACCTACTTGTGCAATAGAATCAAGATGAGGCTTTTTAATTTTTTCAATCACATCGGCAGGAATTCCATCGACAATAATAAAAACTGCTTTCTTTTTTACTTGTGCAGAAAGTGTAAACGTAATGAAGAAAATGATGAGAAGAAAAACTTTATTCATTGAACTTGTTTAAGATTATTTATGCGGAAAAATAGATGCTCAAGAAAGAGGT